>JAFLBY010000111.1 GCA_017302855.1 Candidatus Kapaibacterium sp. | reverse complement strand
TATCGGCGCACCTGCAACTGCCATGTACGCATCACCTATTGTTTTAATTTTCTCCAAACCATATTTTTCCATCACGGCATCGGCACTGCTGAATATTGTGTTAAGCAGATAAATTAAATGCTTTGGCGGGATTGTTGCTGCTATACGAGTAAAATTCACTAAATCCATAAATAATACGCTTACGGAAGGATAACTGTCAGCAATAAATGTCTCATTGCGTAATAAACGATCAGCTATCATCGGTGGCAGTACATTATGAAGTAATTTTTGTTGTTCATCCAAGCGGGCTTTGCTTTCGGCTCGTTCAATAGCTATTTGTTTCTCCTGTTCGGCTATTTTACGTTCATAATCAAAGCGTTCAATTTTTTTCTTTATTTCTTCACTAAATAATTCCTTTTCTATTTTATAAAATTCCTTAAAATGATAATGCGCTTTTTCCCAGTTATTGTTTTGTTCATATATTTCGGATAATACATTATGTGCTTTTCTTTCATCATCTTTGATTCCTGCCTCTTGTGTAATCGTTAATCCTTGCAAAAGCAAGTACTCACCTTTTGACAGATCATATAATGGATTATGTAAATCGGTATATATTGTACCTAAACTCATGAGGTAGTATGCTTCCCCTTTTTTATCTTGTAATGTTTGATATAATTGCACAGCTTGTCCACAATATTCGATTGCCTCTTCATAATCATGTACATCTTTATACAGATTGCCAATATTTCCCAGATTATTTGCCACACTCGACAAAACATTCAGTTTTTTATTAAGTGCTAATGCGTGATGATAATATTCAAGTGCTTGTACATATTCTTTTTTTGCTTGATATAAACCCGCAAGGTTATTATATGTTTTTGCCATACTGTATTCATCATTCAATTCTTTCACAATAGTCAAAGTTTTAAGATTATAATCTATAGCTAAAGCATATTCATCAAGATAATTATAGAGAATAGCAATATTACCAAGACAATTACCGATAATTTTTTTATCACCCAACTTTTCTGCAAAGGCGAGTGCCTGTGTATATGCAGAAAGTGCTTGCGGATAATCAGATAAGACGGTGTAAATATTGCCCATCATACTATAACATCGCCCTATGTCGCTGTCATTATTATCTGATTTATAGTGTTCCATTGCATAAAGTACATATTCCAAGGATTGCGGATAATCTGTCAGAAACCAATAACAACAACTCATAGAAAAATATGTATCCGCCAAAAGTGAGTTTTGGTCAAAAGAGTGCAATAGCGTCAATAGTTTTTTAGCAACGATTAATCCTTGTTGAGCATTTCCCTGCCGCCATAGTGTTTCTGAATACAAGAGCATGGCTCGACAAAAAATATCTGTCTCTTCTTCAGAATATGTCTGATTCGATTTATAGTGTTCAATAGCCTCAACTATTGATTTCTCTTGAGGGATATATGTTTGTAGTATAAGTTCAGCCAATCGTTCCGCTTCACCGAATTGTGCTTGCTGCAATAGCTCATCAGCGGTTTGCAAATGTGTAGAGAGTTCGCTCTTCATACGCTTTGATAGTATAAGAAAATAATCCGTATCGTTGGACTCTTATCATCAGAGTCTATCCGAAATTACTTCATATTTTTTACACAGATACTTTTTGAGATACTTCTTTTGCTGTTTAACCATCCCATTGTGCTAATTTTGTCTTCATTCATTGTCTTGTGGGATATTATTCTATGTCTATACACATCGTATCCACTTTGCTACTGTGTTATGTGCTTATCGTAACAAGTCCGGAAACAACAGCACAACCTTTCATTGATTTTTCGAAGGCAAAAATTGAGTATGTGTCAGAACTCAATACATCAGATGACGAATATGCTCCTGTGTTTTCACCATCCGGAGAAATCTTCGTCTTTGTTTCGAATCGCGAAGGCAGCACCTTGACTTCCTTAGATTATAATAAAAACGGATTACCTTTACCTCGTAAAAATTCCCATGATATATGGCGAGCTAACTTTGTGGCTGATACATTTCAGGCACCTGTGCCGTGGAAGATGCTGAATACTCCTCTCAATGAGGGAGCTATTTCATTCGGAAAAAATCTTGGTGTTTTTTATTATACACGTTGCAATACTGCCGATGGTTTCGGTGATTGTGATTTGTATCAATGTACATTCTTTGATACAGTTTGGGTCATTAATAATCTCGGAAAGAATGTGAACAATGAAGACTGGCAATCACAACCCGCTTATGCAAAAGGTGGTAGTATGTTTTTTGCTTCCAACACACCAACAAGTTATGATTTACGGAACAATATCACCAACTTTGATATTTTCTTTAGTCAATATGATTCAACAACAAAATCATTTCAACCATACGAACGATTAGAAAATATTAATACAAAAGACAAAGAATCTACACCGTTTTACAGTTTTTTCGACGATGCTTTATATTTTGCATCGGAAGGTCATTCACCCAATTATGGCGGACTTGATTTATATAGAAGCAAAAGAAATCCGGACGGAACTTGGCAAGACCCTGAAAATCTCGGCAAACACATTAATTCTCAAAATGATGATTTTTTTATGACTATTTCACGCGATGGCAAGCATATATATTTTACTTCTAATCGTCGGGACAACAACAATGAAAAAGATCTTGATTTTTACAAGATAGTACTACCATGATTCAGGGAAATTATTATGCACATACATACTCTTTGTCATAGGGATGTAAAAATTCGTTATTGTGATTCAAGGAATGACCACGGAACCATCCCTCTCATTATCATTCCCGGTATGATTAATCATGCCGAAGAGTATATTGACAGTTTCTCACCCTTATTTGAACAAAGACGGTGTATTTTCATCACATTACGTGGTAGAAAAGGCAGTGAATACGATGGCGAATTCTTTACATTTAATGATCATATTTCTGATATTAAAGCCGTCACGGAGTCTTTATCACTCACCTGTTTTCATATTTTTGGACATTCTGTCGGTGCTGCATACTCTCTTGGTTTTACGGAGTTTTCTCAATATCACCGCCGTATTATCCTTGGTGATTATCCGGCGTATTATCCTCAGTTCAGCAGTCAGTGGGCTGAACGTATTTGTACCTATAGCTCTCAACATATGACCTGTAGTACCGCAAGAAAAATTGCCGAACAATCTACACATATTAATTTATTTCCTTTATTGAAACAAGCTCTTATGCCTCCTGTCCTTTTGTATTCAACCCAATCAGATTCACTCATCAAGCAACATCATATTGATATGTTTTTACAATATCGTGAAGATACTCTTTGTTATCCCGTGCATAGTGTCGGACATGCTTTATTCTCCCTCTCATCATCTGAATGTATTGATAGGATATCATCATTATTATCAAATGATGATCGGAAAATTATCAAACAAGACAATAAGTAATATTTGAAAGCTATCTAAAATTCTCATTACATAATACACATACATGAAACTCTTTACGCATCTTTTTTTATTTTCCCTTGTGCTTCATTGTACCGCCGCCATAAGTAATGATAACCGCCATCCGCGTGCCATGATGAAACATGACGATTCTCTGACAGTGATTTCCTTTCTTTCTCAGAATAGATACGCTTCTCTTCCGGCGGGAATATATGCTTCTGCGCAAACTTCCCTACCTGCCGGTAATATCACACCATCGGACAGAAGAGCAAGAGCAACACTTGCAAAAAATGCCGCTTTCTGTTTGTATATGGGCGTAACCCATACAGGCACTTCTCTTCGCCCTTTATCACAAGAAGAAAAACAGCAATTACTCCAAAAAATTATACGTATTTTTCAAGAAATGCGGACGGATATTCCCACATTAAGCATTACCACACCCAATGCATATCAAGATTGGCAATGGCATTCCAAAGAATATATTGATTTGCTCTGCGCTTATGATTTTCTTGCAGGTATATCTCAATTATCCGCCGATGAAGAAAAAACAATCCGTTCGTCATTAGCATTGTTTGCTGCTAATTTTTATACAGAATCCACAAAATCTATTCTGGGACTGTCTTTTTTCGGAACGATAAAAAATAATCATGCTTTAATGACAGCGGGTGCTTTGGGCATGGCATCCATTGTTCTTTCTGATTTTACCTCCAATGAAATATCACAAACTCCGGCTATGTGGTTTCAAACATCCCTCACGGCAATTGATGATATTTTCTGGCGTGCATCAAACAGACAATCCAATGATGATGGCAGTGCCGGTTATGCCGAAGGTCCCTATTATTTTCGTTATGCGATGCTTAATGTTCTCCCTTTTTTCCGTGCTGTATCACATTCTTATCCCGATACTGTTTTCACCTTCGGTTCACTTTCTATTCGTCACCCTTGGTATGATTCACGTTATAGGGCAATCGTAGAATGGGCAAACGGCATTCTCCAACCTGATGGTACTTTTCCGGCTATTGGCGATACATATATGAATATGGGCTTTCCGGAAACAGCATTACTTGGCAAACCTGATTTAATCTATCCATTTACAGAGAAAGAGCTTAACAATCAACTTATTTCTACGGTGGATATGCGCGCCAATTATCTTTGCGCAGCAACAGAAGCACGCATGCATTTACCGACGGGGCAGATTGTATTTCCTAAAGCCGGCTCTGCAGTTTTTCGTTCTGACAGTATTTCCGCACATTCATGGTACACGCATATTATCGGTAAACAAGGCAATGCACGCACAAGCGGAGCAGGACATTCCCAAGCCGATGCTTCAAGCTTTTTGCTCTGGAACAGAGGTTTACCTATGTTTCTTGATGCCGGATATGTGCAATATTCCCGACGACAAGAAGTGGGTAATGCACAAAATCATAATATGATTTTAGTGAATGAGCAAGGACCTCCCATAGGTCAACCGCTTACACCGGGAAGTGCAGATGCTTTTTTCATCAATAATTTTTCTTTACCCCATCTTCATCATATTGCCGTGCAAACATCGTACAATGATGCATCAATCGAACGTTCGTTTTTTATAATTGATAATCGCTTTTTGCTCACATCCGATAATATTTCTGCATCCGCCCCAAAAAGATTTACTTTCCAATTACATGGCAATGGTATGGTTGAAGGCACGGAAAAGACAGGAATAGCACATATACAATTCACAAAGAACGGCACCATAGCACAATGGGAAAGAGATTCCTCTTTTGTGGAAGCTCTTATCATTACTCCACATGAACAAGGGTCTTCTGCGGACAGTGCTGTCCATGAGGAACAATATGGGGTCACAGGTATTCATACCGTAGCACGCATTCGCACAGCACCCGTGATGCGAGGAGCATTTGCATCATTAAGCGTAGCTAAAGAGCGTCATGCACCGCTGAAGACAACACCATACATCGAATCACTTTCCGATGTTTCTTCTGCATTGGGATATGAGTATGGTGAGGATACTTACATCGTGGCAGCAATTCAATCCGACACCAATCGGCGTTCTTTTCGCGCCATTATGCCTTCAGAACATGGTTTTGATATTGTCAGCGATGCCACACTTTGCGGTATTTGGAATGGGGAAAATTATGACAATTTTGCACTGTTCTTCACCAATGGAACACTTTTCAAAGATACCTTTACCGACTATGATATTATCTCATCATCGGAACGAATCACATATGCTGTCAGTAGTATTGAAAATAGTTTTGTTTGCTATGTCAGTAAACCTTGCACCCTGCGTCATCGTTTGCTTAATCTTATTCCCATATATAGTGATGAGCGAGTGGTGATTACGGATGTGCATGGCGATGTAGTTTCATGGGGGCAGGATTCGGTTATCCTGCGATCAGCCGGAAATTTTACTCTACACTTTGAAAAACAACCAATAAACTCTGTTCCTTCATCGAATAATGTTGAGAATATTCCCTATCCTTCTCCTGTAAAAGATTTTCTTACTATCCCGATACAACATGGGCAAAACATTGATAATATGACACTTACAAATTCAATAGGCAATCATTGTGAAGTAATTCTACACACCACACCCGAAGCAATCACTCTGGATATGAGATTACTCCCGTGCGGCTATTACACATTAACCATACGTTCACTTGTACATACATGGCATTATGGTTTCATAAAAACAGAATAAACGTAATGCTGCATATACTGTCAATACAATCAAAGAAGTCGTACAAACCTCTTTTCATCAAGTTTTCATACCGCAATATAAGGCATGATTTTTGGTATGTCTGATTGTGAAACAAAGGGTTTTTCGGTTTATTTTTCGTAATTTGTCACAAAACGGTTACAATTTCAACAAAAAATGATTCGATATATAACGATAGTGATTTTATGTGTCCTTGCGCAAATGATTCCATCGGAAGCGCAATCGAATCGTTATGGTTATGCGAAAAAAGAAGGCTACAGTGAATTGTCTTCACGTAAAGTTGTAGTGTTTCCTACGAAAAGTGGCGATAGTGCCAGCATACGTCGTACCCACGCAGATACAATACGCACAAACCGTATTGTTAATACATATTCTCAAAATGATGTTTATACCATAACTATAGACCTTGCTGAAAACAATGATAATCTCCGTATTTCGCTGTTTAATCTTCTCGGAAAAAAGGTTTTGGACATTTACTCGGGCGAAGCGGCTGCTGGTTCACTTAAGCGAGAATTTACTGTATCGTCAGTGCCCAAAGGTATGTATTTATGTGTCGTGCGGGGCGATCGTTTTCAGTTAACCGAAAAATTAGTGTTGTCGCGATGAGAATAGTATTATCCACATCTGTCCGATTTATCTTACACTGTTGTGTCGGGTGTGTGGGATTTTGTTCAATCGCATTTGGTCAACAATCAAGCACCAATTTGGCTGAGGCATATTTACAATTGCCTGTTGGGGCGAGGGCTGTCGGTTTAGCCGGTGCTTATACTGCCATCGCCAATGAGCCGATTGCACTTTTTTACAATCCTGCCGGCTTAGCTTTTTTGCCTAATCGCCCGCAAATTTCTTTAATGGCATCGCCGCAAGAATTCGGTCGCGTTCATTCCGCTTTTGCGTATGGACAAAGCATTAATGACCAATTTGCCGTTGGTGCAGGACTTATCCATTATTGGAATGGCAGTTTTTTAGAACGTAATGTACTCGGCACGCCTCTTCGCGAATTAAGCAGTGAGCAATATGCGGTTTCTATTGGCGGCACGTGGCGCAGTGGTGATTTTGCTGTGGGTGCAACCGGTAAGTATCTGATTAATACCCTACGTGGCACAGGCAGTAAAGGCACAGCTTTTACTATGGATTTAGGTGCTAAAGCCGATATTGCCGATGTATTTTCTGTGGGTATTGCTGCACAAAACCTTTTCGGGGCAATGACATGGAACAATACAAGCGTTTCAGAACGTTTGCCCTATTCTTTACGTGCCGGTATTGCCACAGAATTTAGTTTGGAAAAAGAAACATACACAGTACGGAAAAATGTACGTGGCGAAACCGAGACCATTGAATTACCCTCCGAATCATATATAGCCCTCACCCTCGATGCCGTTCTCACCCAATATGATCATACGCCGATTGTGGTGCTCGGTGCTGAATATGCCCCCATTCAATTATTCAGTGTGCGTGGCGGTATGAATGTTTTAGGAGAACAAGGCGGAACCACAAAAGCATTTCCTTTGACTCGTTGGGGTGGCGGCATTTCACTTGTTCCCCCTATTGATTCCTTACCCTTCAAATTTCAAATTGATTATTCCATTGCGAATGATATAGTAGCTACGGGCAATATTGACCATTTTATTTCGCTTATTGTGGACATATAAATAACAGCCCGCCTTTTTTTGATAATCCCATATTTATTTATGACTGAGTATAAAGGATTTGCGACAAAAGCAATACATGTCGCCCAAGAACCCGAATCCGTCACAGGATCAGTAACAACTCCTATTTTTCAGACTTCTACCTATGCACAAGAAGAAATAGGCAAACATAAAGGTTTTGAATATGCACGTACACAAAACCCGACGCGTTTTGCTTGGGAGAAAAATGTTGCTTCTTTAGAAGGTGCCCGATGGGGTTATGCTTTTGGCAGTGGTATGGCAGCGATTGACACAGTTATGCGTTTACTCTCGTCCGGTGCTCATGTCGTATGTTCCGAAGATATGTATGGCGGTACTTTTCGCCTTTTCGATAAAGTTCTTAGTCGCTATGGTTATCAGTTTTCTGCTGTGGATATGTCCGACATTGAAGCAGTAAAAGCAGCGATTCGCCCCGAAACAGCCATGATATACACAGAAACGCCTACCAATCCGATGATGCGTATCACCGATATTGCGGCTATGGCGGCTATTGCCAAAGAATCCAAGGCATTACTTGTTGTGGATAATACCTTTGCCACACCATATTTGCAAAAACCTTTATCATTAGGTGCAGACATTGTGCTTCACTCGGCGACAAAATACTTAGGTGGTCACTCGGATTTAGTCAGCGGTGTGGTCATTACCGACCGTGAAGATATTGCGCAGCAAATAGGATTTCTTCAAAATGCAGTGGGTGCAGTACCCGGTCCATTTGAGCCATGGTTATTGCTGCGCTCTGTCAAAACGCTCGCATTGCGTATGGAAAAACATCAACAAAATGCACAAGCCATTGCACAACTTTGTGAGCAGCACCCGAAAGTACATAGCGTGTGGTATCCGGGCTTGGCTTCTCACCCTCATCATGACTTGGCAGCACAACAGATGTCCGGTTTTGGCGGCATGATTTCTATCGAGGTCGGCTCATATCAACAAGCACAAATATTTGCACGAGCCATCAAAGTTTTTACTTTAGCAGAATCACTTGGAGGCGTAGAGTCCTTACTCTGTCATCCGGTCAGTATGACCCATGGCAGCATACCCAAAGAAAAACGCGACCGATTGGGCATAACCGACGGTTTATTGCGACTTTCATGCGGCATTGAAGACAAGGAAGACCTGATCGCTGATATTGAGCAAGCATTATCTTTACTCTAAGTCCTAAGGAAGACCTGATCGCTGATATTGAGCAAGCATTATCTTTACTCTAAGTCCTTTAAAAAAGTTAGTTGTCAAGGAGATTCGTATGAAAACAGTTTTACTTATTGAAGATGAGGATAATCTTCGTGAGTTTATCGCCGATTCTTTAGAGCTTTTCGATTTCAAGGTATTGAAAGCTGCCACAGCAATTCAGGGAATCGAACTTGCTCATTCAGGTGCACCCGACATTATACTTTGCGATATTTCATTGCCCGGTATGGATGGCTATGGCGTGCTCAAAACTCTTCATGAATCCCCACAAACTATTGCAATACCGTTTATATTTCTCACAGCACGTTCCGAGCGCGACGACATACGCAAAGGGATGGCTTTAGGGGCAGACGACTATATTACCAAACCCTTTGGTATTGATGAACTTATAGAGTCCATAACAGCACGCTTAACCAAGCACAAAAATTCAAGACGTGAAATCGAAGATATCCGTAAGCAGCTAACTGTCAGCATTCCCCATGAATTTATTACGCCTCTCAACTCTGTGCTCGGCTTTTGTCAGCTTATACTTTGGACTCTCGAGGATGGCGAACAGATACCACCTAATGAATTAGAAGAGTATGTGTTGCAGATACAGGAAGGCGGTAAACGGCTCTTGCACTTAACTCAGAATTATGTGATGCACGCTGAACTCAATGTACTGACGGCGCATCCACCGGAGCAACGCTCACCTCAAACAGCAAAGTCAATAATAACACAATCTGTCATCGAGCAGTATCTGAAGGAAATCCCCCATTATAATGATCGTGAACATGATTGTGTGCTTGATATTGAACAAGCAACGATTGCAATCAGCGATTTGTACTTGCGTAAACTTGTGAGTGAGTTGGCAAGCAATGCCATAAAATTTTCATTAAACAAAACACCGGTGGTTATCAAAGGAAATAAAAGTGCCGACCAGAAATTCTATATGCTTATCGTTCATGATGAAGGACGGGGTATGTCGGAAGATCAAATAAAAAACATTGGTGCTTTTGTGCAATTTGAACGCCAGAAATATGAACAACAGGGAGCCGGTTTAGGGCTTGTTATCTCAAAACAAATAGCAGATATTTGTAATAGTACCTTACACATTGAAAGTCATATTGATCATGGTACCACCGTGACAGTTACTTTTCCAATAGTCACAAGTTATTAAAACAGAGAAATTTATTAATCAACAGCGCATTGAATCCCGAAGGGATGAAATGATAATAGAAAATGATATAATAAAAAATCAAATCCCGAAGGGATGACATATTTTATGAATATATCGCTCCTTCGGAGCTTTTTCGCTTTTTTATTTCTGTGATTTCTATTATTATGCCGCTCCTTCGGAGCTTGAATAAAATGTAAATGGAATGATAATAGAAATATAATGTTTGTTTTTTTGCCCCATCCTAACCTTCCCCGACGGGGAAGGAATAAAAGACTTCTCCCCGACGGGGAGAAAAAAAGAGGGGCTAATTTTTATGATTCAATGCCAACGGGGTTAAACGTTTATAGAACAATGTGTTCTATGAAAATACATCCACCCCGTCGCGACGCGCCACCCCTCAATGAGGGGAATTTTCCGTCTTTATGACCCACGCTTGGGGCAATGGCATTGTGCTTGCTGATCTGTTGGGGGTGGATGATGAAAATGACAGAAAATGATGATGGAACCGGATGTCGTTTTAATCCTAAAACAGAAAAAAATAGATAACAAACCTATATAACATATTCACGATCCTATTAACAAACCTTTGCCCAAACGATGAAATACAAAACAAAAAAAATTATCATTACTATTTCAGCAAATGGATTTATACTGCTTTGCATTTGGATATTAGCTAATTCTTATGTGGGAAGGCACTATCCAATTAAAAGATATAGATTTCATACAGATGATACAACATTTGTAAAAGCTATTCAAACAATAAAGAAAAACAACAAGTTCTTAGTCGTTGACAGTTCAGAATATTACAGAGATAATTACATACCAGAACCAAGCTACGAGTATTATGCTTTGGCATACTTTAAAAGCAAAACAAAAAAAAATATCATATATAAGACTAGATTTGCTACAATAAAATTTCGTGATACCATAACAACTTTACAATTAAGGGGATTTATGAATGAAGATTATACGATTACTATTTTCTACAGAGATCTTGACGAAGATGAAAGTGAACCGTATTTTAAAGATTTTGAGACTTCAATTTTACCATTGTTTGAGAAAGAATTAGGTATGAAAGCAGAGTTTCAAGATTGATTGAGTGCTCCATTCTTTGAAAACTATCAGGCATTTCGATTAGCCCCATCCCGATTCCCCGACGGGGAAGGCGATGAAAAATACATCCACCCCATCGCTTTGTGCCACCCCTCAATGAGGGGAATTTTTGAAACACAACAACACATTAATCCCGAAAGGATGAAATGATAATAGAAAATGATATAATAAAAAATCAAATCCCGAAGGGATGACATATTCTATGAATATATCGCTCCTTCGGAGCTTTTTCGCTTTTTTATTTCTGTGATTTCTATTATTATGCCGCTCCTTCGGAGCTTGAATGAATTTACATTCCGAAGGGATTAAACGTTTATAGAATAATGTGTTCTATGAAAATAATCCACCAACCGCGGCTGCCACCTCTCCAATTCGTCAACCATGCCGCAATAATTATTTGCCGTGAACTTGCTCACGCATAGCAAAGCCCATAGCATTCAATGTGGGATCATTATCGCCCCACACCATAACACAATGA
>JAFLBY010000110.1 GCA_017302855.1 Candidatus Kapaibacterium sp. | reverse complement strand
CACGTCCTACTAACCATGCTTTTACAGATTCCGCACGGTCTGCAGAAAGTTTCATATTTTTCTCACGACGTCCTACATTGTCAGTATGACCGCTAATCATCACTTCCACTTCAGGATTTTCGAGAAGCCCTTCGAGCGCCTTTGTAAGAATTTGCTCAGATTCCGGTAAGAGACGTGATTTGCCTGTTTCAAAGACAACACCTTCAAGAACCATAGCTCGGCCTACTTGTTCGACGAGTTGTTTTTTCTTCTCAACATCATCATTAGCGTCAAGTGGGTTCGTGCCTCGTTTTACTTCCACACCGTCAGCCACTGTACCGCCATCGGTGTCGGGATTATTCGGGTTGGTTTTGTATGTATTGACTTCTTCTCCATCGCGCAATGTGTCGCCATCGCTGTCGGGGTTGGTCGGATTGGTTTTTGAAGTGTTGATTTCCACATTGTCATAGAGCCCGTCTTGGTCAGTGTCTTTATTGAGTGGGTCTGTTTTGTGTTTTTTCACTTCATCACCATCAGAGAGAGTGTCACCGTCGGTGTCAGTTTTCAATGGGTCTGTTTTATAATTTTTCACTTCTTCGCCATCATTGAGACTATCGCCGTCCGTATCAGCTTTATTGGGGTCAGATTTTACTTTGTTGACTTCTTCGCCATCGGTCAAGCCATCGCCGTCTGTATCTGCTTTTTTCGGATCGGTATCTGTGTCATTGACTTCTTGTCCGTCTTTTAAGCCATCGCCGTCTGTATCAGAGTTAAGAGGATTGGTTTCGTGTTTGTCCACTTCTTTACCGTCAGATAGACCGTCGCCGTCTGTATCGGGATTATTAGGGTCAGTGCCAATTTTACGCTCTTCATTATCTGTGAGTCCATCGCCGTCTGTATCGCCTTCACCATTGTCAAGTGCAAGGGTAAATGACAAAATACCATTCCAATAACCGTCATTGGTTCCGTCAATCACAGCATTCATTTTATCATTGAATGAACCATTACCGCCAAGGGCAAGATTGATACCGATGGAGCGATTGAAATTGTGTGTAAGACCGATACCAAATGGTAAATGGATACCCGCACCGGAATGATCATCAGGATTCGGGAGTCGGTTTACGGAAGGAGTTGTATTGTCGAAAAGATGAAGCCCCACACCGCCATACACAAATGGTGCCCATGTTTCTTGATTTCCTGTCGGATAAAAGCGCAAACGAAGATCGGGCGCAATCAAAGTGGACTTATAACCATCATAAACAGCAGCGGGGTCACTGACACCAAGAGTCACATAGCTAAAACCGAACTCGGGAGCAAGGTAACGACCTAAGCCATAACGATAAAGAGCATTAGCTCGTAACTCAAATGTCATCTGGCGGTCATCGCCTTTAACTTCATTGATAGCAAATGCAAAACCTCCGCCCAATCCAAGAACAACTGACGGACGCGGTTCTTCCGAAGATGAGGTTTGCGCCTGTACCCTTGTACCGGCAATGGACAATGCCATAAGCATCATACATACTTTGTAAAATTTCTTCATTAAGAACTCCAAATAATGTAACAAAAAAGAACTGTATATTTCTCGAAAAAACTTGTTGGACATATAATTTTTTTTCAAATTTCACACCCATAAAGTACAAATATACTGCAAATAATCAGCTTTTTCTTCAGTATAAGCACGAAACTTCTGACATATAACACAGTGAGCACCCTTTTAAGCACTACTTTTACTATCCATCGCCCATTGCTCTTCTCTCTTAATGGCAGAGCGGATTGCGGGTTTCATGACCAAGCCGTCCAAGTCATGAAGAGCTAAAATTCGTGCCATGGTTATCGAAAGAGTCTCAGCGGGAACATGCTTATTGAGCAGTATAATTTTTTGATTGTGCAAGACACAAGCACCGCCCTTAAAAGACCCTTTTTCTCGGCGAACAACATAGCCCAAAGCACGGGCTAACTCTACCATATCATCAAGAACGTGTTGTATATTCATAGTTCAGTCTATGGGATGTAAGGATTGAGAATCTAAAGGCTTGAACACCAGAAGCATTAGTCCGGTTATATACGCAAACATAGTCAATGTGCTTGCTTGATTGGCAAAACTATCCGGAGAAAAACGCTTCAAAAACATTGACACCATCACTGGTCCGGTCATTGTCATATCCGATGAAGACCGCAATGTCATTACGAGGTCTAAGTCTGTAAGAAGTAAATATATTTCTGCCGGCATCGACAACACAAACAGAACAAACATCATGAATATCCAGCCTTTGGTACGGAATGAAGCAAAAGATTGGATGACATAAACGATTGCCCCCACACATGCAGCTCCATAACCGAATAGTGTATAAAATGCTGTAAGAGTATAAATACGAACAGTTTGCGATAGCATTTCTGAAGTAAATTCCGGCTTTTGAATAAGCGTACCGGGAATAAAAACATCATAAGCAATGGCATAGCGGATTACGTTGCCTCCAAACCAAATAACAGCCCCGATAACACCGATAGCACATAGAATTTTAACAAATAGTTTCATAAATTATGGAGTAGAACAATCGGCAATACATACCGTTATTATCATGGAAACTGCTTTTTTTTCATTATAACAGTTGCAAAAATAGGTAATTTTACATCGAAAATAACCGAGAATTTGCGTTATTGACAAAGGTGCAATACTTTTGCAGACAACTTTGGACAACTATGATACCAATACGACCATCAAAGCCGACAACACTCTATGCTTTTATAGGCATAAGTATTGTTTCAATTATCTGTTACTTTTCATTACAGCGCTATTGGAGAATATCGCCGAATGAGCCATCATTGAAAAATGGTTACAAACAAACCGCCGATTCGCTTATCAATAAACTCGGCATATCAAAAGATTCGCTCATATACCTTTACAGCCCAATCATTGACCAAACGTTAACCGATGGGCTTAGTGAGAAGTTAGGTACGGCAAAAGCACGTGAATATTTAGCTCATCAAAATATTGCGACCGTTGCCTACCGCATTAATGTTCGCAGGCGCGATAAACGTGATCGGAGTGTCAATTTTTCACTTGGTAACAGTAGTTTGGGTGAGCGCTCACGGTCACGCGTCGAAAGAACTTTACTTTTTTCAGCTTTGATAGGTATGGATGGCACTCTGCTTGAATATACTTGCGGCTTACCGGGCATAGATGTTAATGCCGATTCTGCATCAGCGTTCAAGCAGTTTCAAACGCTGCTGCCCCATAGGATACAAAAACACTCTCCACACTGGATACGTGATTCAATATCTCCGTCGGATAGAACAATGTCGTATTGGGCAGGATTGGAACGTAAACAATATCATCGTGTCAAAGCCGAAATTAGTCTTACACCGCCAGACCAAGCAGACACTGAGAAAATGTGGCATGGTTCATGGTCTATTCTTTATGAAGCAGGAACCAAACAAGATATAGGCACTCCGACATGGTCTTTAACGGGTATTCTCAAATATATTTGTGTGGGAATAATATCCATTTCATTGATTTCAATGATTATCGTATTTATTTTCCAGTTACGTAACAGAATTGTTAATTTATGGGTATTATTATGGGCTTCTGTTTCAATTACATGCTATTTTGTCTTTGCTCAAATGGCTGTTATGCCTGCATTATCATGGTTTGAAGTAATCCTGCTTGTTTTTTTTAATTTTATATTTTTAGGTTTTTTAATGGGAGCAATTCCATTAAGCGGACTTGTTGCTTTAGCACAAAAAACTATACCCGAGAAATTTTATACTTTATTACGTATTACGGAAAGACCATGGCAATCATATTATGTTGGCAGATCTGCAATTATAGGAATTACAGCCGGTATTGTATCAACACTGCTATCACCACTTACATTTTTGATGGCAGAAAAACTTGGTATTGACCGATTGTACAGCTCGGAAGGATTTCAAGGAGGGTTAATCCTTATGATGGGGAATCTTGGCTTTGTCAATGTAACAATGTTACTTTTTATTCCCATTGTTGGATTAGTAATTTCATTGCCCGGCACTACATTAGGATTATTACGATTTCCCAATCGCTTCAAATACCTAGCAGCAATGATACTAACATGCATTTACACAGTTTCCATGTCATCATTGCAAGGTGATATAGGCATATTATCGTATGGCGAAGCATTTGTCGGTGGTATTATTACTTTCGGCACTTTAATGATTGGCGATTTATTGGCTGTGATGATTGCACAATTAATTTCATCTACTTTGATGTTTTATCCAGCGACGCAATCACATGAGTCTCTCATATATATTTGGGTCATTATGTGGATATTTTTTGCCGGAGTATCCGTTTTGGCATTTATTCGCACTCCGGAAAAAGTCGAGGAAGAAGATTACAAACCCGACTATCTCATTCGCTTTGAAGATGAACAAAGAATGCGTGATGAAGTTGCCGCGGCTAAAGTTGTACAACAAAGACTTTTGCCCTCAAAAATGCCCCAATACCCTTCGATTGATATTGCAGCATATTGCTTACCTGCCTTTGATGTCGGCGGGGATTATTATGATTTTTTTCCTTTGAATGAACATCAACTCGGTATATTAATTGCCGATGTTTCCGGAAAAGGAATGTCGGCAGCATTTTATATTACATTAGCGAAAGGCGTTATTGTTTCGCAAATACATGAATCATTTTCACCCGCTGAAGTATTAAAAAGAGTAAATCGTTTACTTTTCGAAACAATGGAGCGTGGTAAATTTATCTCTATGATTTATGGGGTATTAGATATTCGTACCATGAAATTTACCTATGCTCAAGCAGGTCATAATCCGATTGTTGTGCGTACAGCATTCAATGGCACGGCTACTATGCTGGAATCACGAGGTATTGCACTTGGCTTGGATAAAGGGAATGTTTTCGATAAATCTGCAAAAGATACAATGATAGATTTAGCCGCAGGTGATGCAATTGTGCTCTATACCGATGGTGTGGTAGAAGCAATGAATAATGAAAAAAGTGAATATGGGATGGATAATTTTCTCTCCGCTATTCAACGGTATGCCGGCACTGCCCCTACCCTATTAAATGCTATTATCCAAGACGTTAAATTATTTATCGGTAAAGCCAAACAACACGACGATATTACGGTCATTGTTATCAGAAGACCCGATACTCCTCATACGCTGATTCCTTAATCGCTTTTCAACATGAAAAAAGGATTATTCGCACTATCGAACAATCCTTTTTTCGATTTATTTACTCAACGCCGAAAGTACCACTCACAACAGCGGTAATTTCTTTTTCTAACGATGTTACGTCGTTAATACCATAATCATTAATCTCTTCATGTGAATTTTTTGCTGTGATTTGAATGACCCCCATACGAGCAGATCGTAATGGACCAAGATCGCGATCTGTAGCTTTTGCAATGCGTTCAGCACGGTTTTTTGCATCCTTGGCTGCCTCAGCTTGAATCTCGATTTTTAAATTTGCCAACTTGGTATAATAATATAAGGTTGGGTCAGGAGTAAAACTTACACCTTGCTCTGCAATGCTTCCAATATCCACAGACATTTGATTAATTTTATACACATCTTGCGACTCAACCTCAATGGTTTGTACACAATTGTATCCACGCACCGTATTTGATTGCATGCCATTTGGCAATATATCAAAAATAGGATAAAAATTTACAGAAGAATAACGCACTTTATCTTCGGAAAATCCTTTGCCGGACAAATAGGACAATACCGATATTTTTTGTTGTTTTAAATTCTGAAATGCCTCTGCATTTGTCGTTCCATAAGCAGTAATAGAACCACGTAACACAGCCAAATCTGAGACAATAGACCTTTTAGCCGATCCTGTAACCGAAATAGTCTGATTTTGCTGAATATTCGTAGTTTTCCAAGCATTACTGACAATAAATGCCGCCAACACAATGCCAGAAGCCATTATAGCATTGCCGATAAATCCACGTGAACTGTGCTCTGTCATACACAAAAAAAAGAAAAAATGTAAAAAATATTATTCGGATAGTAATAATAAAAATTCCTGCTCATTAAGCACTGTTACACCTAACTCCCGTGCTTTGGTTAATTTACTGCCGGCATTATCACCCGCAATGAGATATGAAGTTTTTTTGCTGACACTGCCGGAAACTTTTCCACCACGCTGAGCAATTTCTTCCCCGGCTTGATTACGAGTCATTGAAACCATTTCACCGGTTAAGACAAATGTTTTTCCTTGCAATGTGGTGTTCAGTGTAGCCATTTCTGACTCAACTGTTTCGAAGCGAATTCCATTTATCTTCATACGTTCTATAATTGCCCACTCCGACTCATCGTGTAAATGTTCTAAGACCGATTGCGCAATACGATTACCAATTTCAGGCACTTGAACAAGTTGTTCTAATGTTGCATTTTTTAAATCATCAATAGTACGGAAATAACGAGTGAGAATTTTTGCTACACCCTCTCCGACAAAACGAATACCCAATGAAAACAATACTCTGGAAAATGGTTGTTTTTTACTTTCCTCAATTGCAGAAAGTAAATTAACCGTACTTTTTTCACCCCATCGCTCCAAAGTTGGAAAGACGGTATCTTTATGAGTATGTAAATCATAAATATCAGCAATGGTGTGCAAAAGAGATAGTTCAACAAATCTATCAACTACTTTTTCTCCTAATCCCTCAATATTCATCGCATCTCTCGATGCAAAATGCGTTATACGTCTTTTGAGTTGCCAAGGGCAAGCCGAGTGGTCGCAATAATAATTTGCCTCGCCTTCAGGACGTACAAGCGTACTCCCAACAGGACATGGGCAAATAGGTGTAAACATAAACTTCATAGATTGTTCCTGTCTCTTTTCAGGAATATATCCGGTGACTTTTGGAATAACATCACCACCTTTTTCAATAGACACCGTATCGCCGATACGAATATCAAGAGCAGTTATGAAATCATAATTATGCAAAGTGGCGCGACTTATTGTTGAGCCGGCAACAACGACCGGTTCTAACTCAGCAACAGGAGTAACAACACCAGTTCTTCCTACTTGATATGTAATATCTTTTAGCAATGTAGTTTCTTTAACTGCTTCATATTTATATGCAATAGCCCAACGAGGCGAACGTGCTACGAATCCCAGTTCTTTTTGCTGGGATAAATTATTTACTTTAATGACTATACCATCAATGAAAAATGGTAAGCTTTCACGATGTATATGCCAATAGTCAATAAATGAATAAATATCATTCAATGATGAGCAAGATTGTTGTGCATTACCAATGGGAAATCCCATGGCACCTAAAATTGCAATATTCTGCGAATGAGAAACAAGTTCGATTTGTTTTGTAAATAAATAATAACAAGTGATATGCAATGGGCGTCGTGCAACTTCTCGACTATCTAACATTTTTAGAGTACCAGCCGCAAAATTTCGTGGATTTGCATAGAGTTTTTCTCCTTTTTCTTCACGTTCACGATTAATATTAATAAAATCGTCTTTCATCATAAATATCTCGCCGCGCACTTCAAAGTCATACAATGGAATACCATCAATAAGAGGCGGCGAAACTATTAATGGTAAAGTGCGAAGTGTTTTCACATTTTGTGTTATATCATCTCCCTTTTCTCCATCGCCACGAGTAACCGCTTGTACAAACTGACCATTGACATATTTTAAAGATATGGCAACACCATCGTATTTAAGTTCTGCAACATACTCAACAGAACGACCTTCCAAACCATCTGAGACACGTTTGTGAAATTCCTCAATTTCAGCAAAACTATATGTATTGGATAAAGAGAGCATCGGAATTTCATGCGGCACGGTAACAAATTCTTTTAATGGTTCTCCGCCTACTCTTTGTGTGGGGCTGTTCGGAAAGAGTAATAGCGGGTATTGTTTTTCAATTGTTTGTAGTTCATGAAAATAATCATCGTATTCTTTATCCGTAATAAACGGTTGTGCTTCATTATAATAAGCATAATCCGCACGCCGAATAATATCATGCAATTCATGAACACGTTGTTCTAAAGTTGAAATATCTGTTGTATCGAATAAACCCTGTTGCATAATAAATTTTCACTAAAGTAATTGTATTTCATTTCGTAACTTTTTTGGAAATGATTGCAATACCATTTCATAGGAATGGTCAATGAACGAAAAGATTTCAGCATCTGATAGTGAACCATCGCAAGTCACGGTATTCCAATGTGTTTTATTCATGTGATATCCGGGTTTAACGGCTTCATAACGCTCACGCAAATCAATAGCTTTTTCAGGATCACATTTCACATTGATGGATACCGGAAATTGTAAAATTGACATTAATACAAATATTTTTCCGGCTACACGACATGCCATCACCTCTTCATCAAAAGGGAAGTCAAATGAAGTTGCTTTTTTTTGTAAACAATATTCGCGAATAATGTCATGATTCATAATGTTTCTTTCAGTTGAAATTCTTCAACGATCTGTCCGCCGATAAGATGCTGTTGTATAATTTGCTCAATAATGTCCGGCGAACAAGAGTGATACCAGACATTATCAGGATGGACTACGGCAATAGGACCGGCTGCACATACACGTAAACAATTCGCTTTTGTTCTTGCAATAGTTCCGTCATTTGTCAATTCCAACTCTTGCAATCGGCTTTTTAAATAATCCCACGACTCCAACCCTGCTTCTTTGGAGCAACATTTGGCATTCGTTTGATCACAACATAGGAATATATGCTTTTTCGTCGCATGCACTTGTAAGTCTAACGCTTTTTTGCGTGCTTTATCAATAAGGAAATCAGGATTTTTCATTTTATTGCATTTTGATTAATGATAAAATATACCGGCATGAATTGGTTCCATTAGGTTTTTAATTCACTTCTTAGCCGCTAAAGAAAACAACTATTGACAATCTATACAATGAGAATGGTATAAAAAATCCCCACCAAGAATGTGATGAGGATTTGATTGTACCATACTTAGAATATCATATTAACAACCCAAGGAACCCACATTGCGTTTTGCCACCGGATTGTTTGGATTTTTTTTGAGAGTCTCTTTGTAATTCTTACAAGCATTATCTTTATCATTTTGACCATGATAACCAATTGCCATAAACAAATAAGCATTTTCGGACTCAGGATTAAACTCAGCCCAAAGTTTGGCATACTTTACTGTATTTGAAAAATCTTTGGCGTCAAGATAATTTTTGCAAAGTGATTGCAGCACTGATTCAACATCTGATTTTTGTAAAGATGTATTGGTTTTAGAATATTCATACGCAGCAAGTAATACCGCTCGTGCTGAATCATTTTTTGTAATGGAAGCGAATGAATTTGCCAACATTCTACGAGCATACATGCTAGTTGGATCTGCGGCAATATATTCTTTAAAAACAGGAATTGCTTCTGCTGCTTTATTATCTGAAAACAAATTTACTCCAATAAAAAGCTTGGCTTTTATTGTGTTTTCATCATTACATTCTTTTATTCTTTTCGTAAAAACCTCATTGGATTTAGAATACATTTTCTTGTCTTTGAGCAAAAGCGCATAACGAAACATCAGATTACATTTTTTTTGTGGACCTGCAATTGCTTCGTCGAAAATTGTGATTGCCAATGTTGTATCTTTCGCATTCACTGCCGCAAAACCAAAACGCTCTAACTCATCCTGTCCTAAAGTCATCATTTGTTTTGATTCTTTATACGCAGCCACAGATTTTTCAAAATTCTTCGTATTAAAATACGCTTGTGCAAGATAAATTGTGGATTGTTTTTTTACAGAGTCGGGTAAATCAGATTGTTTTACCCAAGTTAATTGTACCGACGCAGAATCCCATTGCCCTGACTTGAAGAGCGACTGCGCAAAGTACCAACGACCTTGGGCTACATCCGGTCTTAGTTGCGAATAACGATAAAAAGATGCTGCTGCACTCCCGAATCTGCTCGCTTGGAACAATATTTTTCCTTGCTGGAAAAATGCACGGGCATTATTGGAATCCTGTTTTGTTATTGTGTTCCATTCTTGTAAAGAACGAAGAAACAATTCATTGAATAAAGCCGTATCCGGTTCTGCAACCGCCAGTTCATAATATGATTGTGCTAATTTAATGCGTGCATCAAGTAATTTATCGTCAAACTCTAAGGCGGTAATATAGTTATCTTTTGAAAGTTCATAGACTCTTTTGGCATAATATAAATCACCGAGCGCAACATAAACCTTAGGATTTTTTTTATCAACTTCTCGCGCACGAATAATAGAAATTTCGGCTTTTTCTGAATTATTCATGAGTAAGTACAAATTACCTAAGCAAGAATAGTTTTCCGCTGACGCATCACTTTTGATGAGTTTTTCCATAAGTATAACAGCTTCGTTCCCTTGACCCTTTTTTGTCATTGCTGTTGCATAACGACGCACAGCTTCGGGGGTATCGTCAATTTCGTATGCTTTTTTAGAAACAATATACGACGAATCTTGTTTTTCAAGTTCACTGTAAATATCTGCTACCAAAAAAAGTGCTTCCTGATTTTTTGATTCCTCACGAATAATTTGTTTCAACAATTTGCCGGCAGAAGTGTAATCACCATTTTTTGTCAGCGTTTTTGCTTGCTCAAATGCCGATTGTCCGAACAATTCCAATGTGAAGAATAAACCGAGAACAAGAACTGATGTGAATTTCATATTAATCCTGAATTAGATGAATAGTTGCAAAGCCGGGAACTATGCCCGCAGCATTAAACTGTCGTTGAATTTTAGCTTCTTTGCTTAAATATGTAAAAAAACCGTACGCTAATTTGGGTCTATTTTGTTGAAGTATCCCAATAATTGGCATTTCCATCGGATAATAATCTCTGACTATATTTGCTTGATGTACAATGCGAGGGGCGATATAATTGCCGCTTGTGTCATAAAACCCAATTTTTATGTTTTTTAGTGTACTGTCTCGCAAAGTACGTGACAGTAACGATACAGCAATGGCATTATTATTTTTTGCCATTAGCAACACCGAGTCACTATTACCCACATTCACTAATGATTTTTTTGGTGCATTTCCCGCTGTAACATATTGTAAAAAATGAGAATAGACAGATGATTGTACCCCCGGAAAGTATAGTGTAGGGTTTGATGATCCAAAAGGATTAACATCCGATTCACCACGAAAATATTGCTGTGCATCACGAAGATTTATTGTATCCGGCACTTTCGCAGTTTTTGGCGCAGCAAAAACGAGTGCATCAAAAGCAAATGCATACATATCAGGAAATTTCAAACTATAAGCCTTTATTAAGGAATCTTCACGTGGCAATAGCTGACGACCAAGAATAATCCCTTTTGCATTGCCTGTGAGCAGTTGTTCAATTGCTTCACGTGCAGTCACAGCACGTAAAGTCACTTGCGCATCAGGAAACGCAGAATCATAAGTCGGTTTTACGGAACTGATGAGCGGATAAATTGCCTCGTCACATAATATTTCCACCGAGCCGCGCAATTCATTTTCATAACCGGGTTCATCTTTTTTTGGTGCTTCATCGCATGAAGAAAGACAAAAAAGCGACACTATACACATAGTGAAGCATACTTGTGCAACTTTAGTGATATAATTCATACTTACTCCATTGTTTCTTCATCATCATGTTCATTTTCACTATGAGTTTGCTCTTCTTGACGCTTTAACTCTTGTAAACGTCTATGATATGTATAAAGCCTAAACAATCCAAATGCTATCGTCGCCACTCCAAATGCTTGAACCAGAGATGAATTTCCATTACTATCCCAAGGTTTTATTGTAATAAGCACCCCAAGTACAATGGTCATAATACGAACAACATAATTTAATATGACAACAATATTCATAATCTACTTTCACGGCAATCGGCGGTGCGGATTTGTTGACCTTGGCTTCGACGACGGGCTCGGCTTTTGCTGCGACAACCGGCTCGATTTTCTCGGCTTTCACCTCGACCGGCGGTGCCGGTCGGGCT
>JAFLBY010000011.1 GCA_017302855.1 Candidatus Kapaibacterium sp. | reverse complement strand
TTCTTACCGCAAGTGATGATAAAACTGTCAAAGTATGGTCAACAGAAAATGCCAAACTGCTGTTTACCCTTGAAGGGCATAATGATGGTGTACGAGCTGCACATTACAATAGCAATGGCTCACGCATAGTAAGTGCTTACAATAAAGTACTACAAGTCTGGGATGCTTCCACCGGTTCACTTCAACACACTCTTCTTGGGCATGAAAGAGATATACAAACAGTATCCTGGGGTGCCGATAATCACATTATTTCGGCAAGTGCTGACGGTAGTGCTAAAATATGGGATGCTGCTACGGGCAAAAATCTGACAACCCTGAAAGGACATGATGAAGCATTAACCTGTGCTGCATATTCCAATATCTCACATCGTGCCGCAACAGGCGATCGAGATGGAAAGGTAATTCTCTGGGACGCAGGAACAGCAAAGGAAATCATAAAATTTCAAGCACATCAATATCGTATTGAAAGCATGGATTTTAATAGTGACGGTACCAGACTCGTAACAACAGGTTCTGATAAACTATCACGTGTATGGGATTCCGGTACAGGTGAGCTTCTGATGACTTTAACGGGACATACAGCCAAAGTCACTATGGCATTTTTTACGCCTAATGAAAAGTATATTGTCACAATGAGCGATGATGGTACGGTAAAATTATGGGATATGATATCCGGAAAAAATATACTCACCTTTGATAATCATCATATTGCTGTCCGAACAGCACAATGCAATCTTGATGCAACACGACTATGTATCGGAAGTTATCGTGGCAGTGTTTCAATGTGGGATATACCCGATAATCTTAGCTCACTGAATGATCAACAATTATCTTCACAGACATTCTGCTCTCTCAATGTGGATAATACTCAATTAACTATCGAAAATATCTATCCGGACGAAACAGGCAATGCGACATGTACGCTTTATTCAATATTGGGTGAAAAGGTATTTCAAACGATATGCACATCACGCTCAACAATAGCAGATATTTCTTCCTTATGTCGAGGGATATATATAGCAGAACTCGTTTCCTGTAATAAAAAAATGACTCAATTACTGCTTCTCGAATAATCTGCAATTATCAAAAAAAGATAATTATGTCGGGTTATTGAAAATGTAGTGTATCCAATAAACCGAACAGTATTATTATTAAGCTCCTAACCATAATACAAAGAACATGTTAGCTCAATTGTAATTTTTGCACACCTTTTTCTTTGTTTTTCAACTTTTCTTTCCTACAACAATACACAACTTGGTCTTATTGAGCATGCAATAATCGCTTTATTGCAACACAGTGTCCAAACAAAACTAAAGGTACGACAATGGTGGGTAATAAGTTAAACGGGAAGTAAAGAACAGCAATATTGGGCTGGTCGAAGGCAATTTTCTGAAAAGGAGAAGGAATAGCAAATATTGCTGTAATAACAACATTGAGCAAAAGGAGTAAACACATCACATTCCACCAAAGAAGTGCTCTGTGATTTACTGTTATTGACCGGTACGAAATATAGGCAATTATCGGTGCACTTATACCGGACAGAATATCAAAATTAGTTCCCTCGAAAGTAATATATACCGACATTACGCCATAGTGGAAAAGAAGTGTGAGGACAATTTCTACGGGAATGCGAATGGTGTGAGAATATGTTACAATTTTCAAATCTATTGTTTCAATAAATTGTTTTCCCGCTTTTGTAAAAAAAACAGTAATAATGGCGACTATTGTAGGAAATAATCCAAAGATTAATAAGGTTGGTGGCATCATATCCGTTTTTTGATATATGCCGCTTATTCCAAGTGCAGATTGCACTAAAGTCCATAGTACGACAGACAATAAAAATTTCTTGGATTGTGTTGCTCGGTACATCATAAAAATGGTTATGAGTACAGTTATCCCGAACAATAATCCGATAAATATGGGCAGTTCTTGCATCATGTTGTATAATCCTTTTTTGTTGTATGTGTATAAACGTAGATATATTTATTCATGCTTTCATAATTCATACTCTTACTATTAGTTTTCGAGAGAAGTTCACTTACCATTACCATATTCACTCGACACGTATGTAAAACTTCAATTGCTGATTGTTCTATGATATTTTCGGTTATGGGTTTCAATGATTGCTATCTTATATTTTTTATTTCTTCTATGAGATTGTCGCTTTCAATGATGCCCTTCTCTTTATTAAAGTCGTACCGACATTTTGGTTTCTTAAAGTATCCATTAAAAGAAAATGTTTTATTGTTCGCTTCTAATTCTATCTTATTCTTTTCGACCAAACTATTAATAACTATAGCGGTATCATCATAAGCTGCCGAAAGATTATCTTCAATTGAATATTGAGATAAAGTAATACCAAGAAACTTGTAAATGCCGTAAGCCATCATTTCATCTGAATAGGCAAGGTGTTCATATTTCTCCGAATATTTTACTGTCTCGTTTCTTACCGTTCTTGTCCTATTCTCTTGAATGAATTTATAAATTCGGTAAACAGCTAAAAACTGTGAATAAATAGGAGAATCTTTACTGCCATCAAATAAATCTTCCAGTGGGTGCTTTTCAATTGTCGAAGCATCATATACTTCCTGTAAAACTTTTGCAATGCTGTTTTTTGCAATCTCCGGTTCTTCATAAAATGTGGCATACCAAAATTTTATTATGGTCTCGCTATCTATGTGTTTATCATATTCGGAAGCAGCAGAGCTAAATCCTTCACCTCGTTTAGTTATGTAGTTAATGCCTTCATTGTGAAAAACTGTTTTGGCAAATCCATTAAAATCTTTGTTACTAATTTTGTCTTTGTTTGTTATTGGCGTTTGAGTATTTGTGGCATCTGTAATTTTCTCAATTAAACCAATTTCTTTACTTTCATAAACTCGTACATTTACATAAACCCCCTTTAGCTTTACTCTCTGACTTTCCACCTTGTATATATCATACAATACTCTACTTGTTTGAAGTCCGTTCACAATTTGTGGATTCACGACAGGTAAATTATACTTACCATCCTGTGCTGATTTTGGGACGATTATTTGCTCGCTAACAATTGTAATTCCATTATTAAGAAAAGGAAACAATACAGCATCCTCGCTGTTCAATGTTTCATTCATCCGTTTATTTGCTCTGAATTTACTAACCCCTAAATATTGTCTGATATTCTCCTCAAACAACATATCAAATGTCCCATTTACTAATATTTCTTTCTCAATTAATTCACATAATTCCGTGGCAAGAATTCTAAAATTGGCTGCTCGGGTATTACCAATCGAATACGTATAAAGTGCTTGATTATCTAATAAAGAGAAGTTAGAATTTTCAGGATGAAAAGTGAACTCAATTTTCTCTCTTTTCTTCTTAGCAAATGAACCTAACTTATTGTAAATCCAATTTGAGTCATAAATCCAGAAGAAGAGATCGGCTTTATTGTAGGAATTAAAAACGTATTCATTATTCGCATAATTAGCATCCACATTATTTCCATTATAGATAAAGTAGAGTTTAATATCAATTACTTTACCACTTTGTGATATACTTTTATATTCACTAATAAAGGGCACTAAATCATCTATGTTTCCTTTACCTATTTTATTTCCTTCCACAAATATTTCTCTGACATCGCCTCTAAATTTATCCAGTTCATTTGGCTTTAAACTCGGAGCATTTTTGCATTGGAACACGTGCATTTCAAAATAATCTCCCAAATCGTTGAACCAAATACCATCAATGCCTCCATCTTTCGAACCGGATCGTTTGCCGGATTTGTCCTTAATTAGTATTTTATCAAATATCTCTTGGAAGGGCTTATCAAGTGCAGCGGCTATTCCAAATATCTCAAATGCTAAATTAATGTTTTCTTGATGATTGGATGACTGTGGATATTGCTTGGCAATTTTCTCCAAAAATCCATTTATGAAAAGTTCTTTGTTATTCATGTTAGTCCTTTTATTGTAAAATAAACAATTCACATTCCCTCTCATCAACTTCGGCTGTAAAGTATCCCTTAGCTTTTTGAGGGTTTGTTAGGCGTTGGCTTTGTATCAAATGTTTTACCGTCATTAGCAGCTAATCCGGGCTTTGCATATTTTCCCATTTTTTCATCATATCCACACTCAATGTCATATACAGAGTCTTCATAAAATTACTCAGACCATTAATCACCAAACGAAATGCCTAATTCTCTTGCTGTGCAAAGTACATCATGATCGGAAGGAACCATTTTCATTTTACCTGCAATTTCATCAATCGGCACATAGGAAATGATATCGCCTTTATAGGCAATCATCACGCCATCAAATCCATCGGCAAGTGCTCTGACAGCCGCCGTCCCCAAGCGCAATGAGATTAAGCGGTCACGTGTTGTCGGAGTGCCGCCTCGCAGCAAATGTCCCAAGACAACCACACGTGTTTCTTTCCCTGTCAATGCCTCAATGGAAGCTCCTACGCTATGACCTATGCCTCCTAATCTTTCTGCTTGTCCTACAGATTTCCCAATAATCGAATAATCACCACCGACCGGACGCGCTCCTTCAGCAACAACGATAATCGAAAATTGTCGGGACAAACTTTCACGAAGACGAATTTTTTCTGCAACTTTTTCAATGTCAAAAGGTATTTCGGGTATGAGTATGACATCCGCCGTACCGGCAACCCCCGCATACAGTGCTATCCATCCGGCATAGCGCCCCATCACTTCTGCCACAATGACTCGATGATGTGATTCTGCCGTGGTATGCAATCGGTCTAAACATTCGGTGGCAAATGTCACCGCACTATCGAAACCAAATGTGATGGTTTGTTCTAAGTCATTATCAATTGTTTTGGGCACACCGATAACTTTTATTCCCTCTTCTCGCAATTTATCGGCAATAGTTAAAGAGCCGTCGCCTCCAATAGCAATAAGTGCATCCACACCATGTGCTCGCAATTGATGAGCCACATCCGGCAGACGATTGACTTCCTTATATGTACCATCTTGTTGTAATGTAGGATATTTATAGGGATTGCCCTTATTTGTTGTTCCAAGTATAGTGCCGCCGAGATGGGTTATGCCGCGCACTGTGTTCAGTGTTAATGGTATTACGCCGCCTTGAGGATATTCTTCGGGTGTGAGGATACCATTATAGCCATCGCGAATGCCTACACATTCCCATCCGCGACCGACAGCCGCATGTACGACAGCACGAATCACTGCATTAAGCCCGGGAGCATCACCACCGCCTGTATTGATAGCAACTTTGCGTATTGTTTGGTTCATTGTCATAGAAAAAGTATTTATAATCAGAAGTATGTTCAAAAATAGCGTGCTCATCGCAATCATGCTGCACTGCCGACAAGAGTTAACAGAAAAATATCATACATTTCGTTTGTTACGAAGAAGAAAAAACACAGAAAACAGAGAAAATCACAACAGATAGGTCAATAACTCAATAAAACTTTGTATCTTTGCGGTCTTATTTTTTCAAACAGTAGAAATTAACGCTATGAAACGTACATTTCAACCAAGTAATCGCAAGCGTCGCAACACTCACGGTTTCCGTACGCGTATGGCTACAAAAAATGGCCGTAAAGTTTTGTCACGTCGTCGTGCGAAAGGACGCCTTCGTCTGACAGTAAGCGACAGCATCCGTCGTTAATATAAAGACACACTACATTCCGCTTCACGGACAATGCGGAGTGATTGCAGCATAATTATTGAACAAGGGCGAACATCTGTTTGCCCTTTGTTATGTTCGGCAATGAGCCATTTCAATAGAACTATGCGAACAGCACCCATCAAAGGGATAAAACCATTTTCGGAAGCCATGCGCTTCGGGCGACGTTTCCATAGCCCGGAATGTATGATGACTGTGCGTCGCTCATCGCAACCGACGGACACACTTTTTTATGGGCTTATCGTGCGCAAAAAATTAGCACGTACATCAGTCATGCGTAATCGTATCAAACGTTTGCTGCGTGAGAGCATACGTCAATGGAGTGCTGCTCCGCCCGAGGGAGCTGAATATATTCAGTCAATAATCGTTGGCTGGAATAGCATTCCCCCGCATCCGATGCGCATAGCATTACAGGATATTCAACCGATAGTTGCCCAAATGCTCAATGATGCTGTTGCTTATTTCAATAAAAAACGTCAGGAAAAACTTCAATCATTGCAAGGTTCTCCATGAAGTATATTCTGATTGGCTTATTGCGAATGTACAAGAAAATTATATCGCCAATGCTGCCCAATTCATGTCGTTTTCATCCGACTTGCTCGGTGTATGCAATGGAAGCATTAGAAAAACATGGTGTTCTCAACGGTACATGGCTTGCAATAAAGCGTGTACTCAAATGTCACCCTTTTCACAAAGGCGGCTTCGATCCCGTGCCATAAAAGGCATCCGGTGATTGTAGCTTTGCAGCTATGTATTCGGCTATTTGTCACTTATTTATCTTTTCATTTCAGTATGAATCAACAACCTCAACCGATGGATAAACGCTCCCTTATCGGCTTCGTCCTCATCGGCATCATTATCACGGCATGGATGATGTATTCAAGCATCTCTACACGGCCGACCGACAAGTCTAAAGAAACAAAACAAAAAACAGAATCAACGTCAGCGGACAAGCAAAATCCAAACCCGCAACAATCCACGACGCAAACTTCGACAGCAGATGTCAATGCTTTGGGAAAATATTTCTCCCCGCTTGCTGCAAGCAATGAACGTTTTTTTACTATCGAAACCGATAATTATATAGCAAAAATCAGCTCTAATGGAGGCACCATTGCCTCATGGAAACTGAAACATTATGATAAATGGGATAAAACAAAAGTACAACTTATCAAGCCCTATGCGCGCGAATTCGGTTTAGAATTTTCAAGCGTTGACGGTAAAAAAATTGATGCAAAAAAATTGCAGTTTGAGCTTGTACCCGCAGTAAAAACCGCAAAAAATAATTATACGCGTGTCTATGGTTCATCTACCTTTACGCTCAATGCTCGTTTGACCATAGCTCCCGGCAGTGAGATTGTGAAAACAATGACATTCCGCGGTGATTCGTATTCATTCGATGCTGATATTGCTTTAAATAATGTGGAACAATATATCGTTCGCAACTATGATATCACGTGGAATAAAGGGCTTCAATATCAAGAAGAAAACAGCGTGGATGAATCCAACACAGCCACTGCAATGGCTTCTCTCAATGGTTCTATCGAAGAATTAGATGCAGCAAATTATTCGGATGAGCATAAAACAAATTTCACAGGCAAAATTGATTACATCGCTGTGCGCAGTAAGTATTTTCTTGCTGCATTTCAACCGAAAACCGGCTCGCCCGATGCAACAATTTACATGGAAGGGAAACTATTCGGCGCGCCCGACAAAGGAAAATATGAGGAATATTCATTAGCATACAGAGTACCTGTTCGTCCGGGCAAAAACGCATCACATTTTACTGTCTATTGTGGTCCGCAAGAATATGATCGGCTCTCCGATTACAATTTAGAATCAACAATTAATCTCGGTTGGAGGTGGCTTGTAGCACCGATTGGCGAATATTTTATGTTGCCAATTTTTAAGTTCATTCACACCTTTATTCCGAATTATGGTATTTCTATCATCATTTTCTCAATTTTGATGAAATTATTGCTGTACCCATTAAGCGTGCAGCAAGTAAAATCAACACAAAAAATGCAATTATTAGCTCCTGAATTGCAGAAAATTCGCGATAAATACCCCGATGATCAAATGACCCAGCAACAAGAAACCATGAAACTTTACAGTGAATATGGTATCAATCCTGCCGGAGGATGTTTACCACTTCTCTTGCAAATGCCTATTCTCTATGCCTTATGGTCTGTGTTGAGCAGTAATATTGAAATCCGAGGCGCGGAATTTTTCGGATGGATAACAAATTTAAGTGTTCCGGATGTTATTCTCCATTTACCATTCCATATTCCTCTCTTTGAAATTGATAAATTCTCCGGATTGGCAATTATCATGGGTGCAACAATGTTTGTACAACAAAAAATGACAGTGACCGACCCGCGACAAAAAGCCATGATTTACATGATGCCGATAATGTTTACGCTTATGTTTTCCGCATTTCCTGCCGGACTTAATTTATACTATCTGGTTTTCAACTTACTTGGTATTATGCAACAACTTTATGTCTCTAAATATGCGAAAAATCGCTTAACTCTTGAGGACTTGAAAAAGATGCCGAAAAAAGAATCATGGTTGCAAAAACGTATGCAAATGGCTCAAGAAATTGCCGCTGCTCAAGGTAGAAGTTTACCCGGACAACCTTCACCAAAACAATCGAATCAAAAACCGAAGAAAAAATAGTTTCAGCAGTTTTCACAAAAGCCATACATTATTCAGTATGGCTTTTTTTATACTTACGCTATTATTTTTATGACGATGAATAATTCTACAAAAATTAAAGATACAACATCGAAGATTGATATTCCCTTTCTAATGAAAAAATAATATGCATAACGGTAAAATGTCTATGATTTTAGCATTTTCTTTGGTCAATATATCATGAAAAAATTACTCCATGCGGAAATAGTAGAAAAAAGACTTACCGAAGAGCAAGCAGCACAAGCGCAAAGGCATCCCATAACATTGATGGTGGATAATGTACGCTCCTTATATAATGTGGGCTCTCTTTTTCGTACTGCCGATTCTGCTTTTATTCAAGAAATAATACTATGTGGCTATACTCCGCATCCACCGCGAAAAGAGATAGAAAAAACCGCGCTGGGTGCTACAAACACCGTGCCTTGGCGTTATTTCTCTCGGGCTGTGGAGGCGGTGGAAACATTGCGCAGCGAAGGCAAGAAAATTATTGCCGTCGAAATTGCCGACACTCATCGTATGTACGATACTATTGTCAGTGATGATTATCCTTTGGTACTTATTGTGGGTAATGAAATTACCGGTATAGCAGACGAAGTGATGGCATTGGTGGATGATACTATCGAGATACCCATGTATGGCGTGAAACATTCACTCAATGTCAGTGTGGCAACCGGAATTGTTCTTTACGAAGCTGTGAAGATTTGGCGAAGTAATACCTTCTAAATTTCGTATTTTTGTGTAGTATTTGAGGCATTTAGTGATTCAACACTCCGTGCTTGCCTCAAAGACCATAATGCTTATTTACTCATTATTTCCTTGAAAAAATGATACTTACAGATAAAGAAATATTGGAGAACATTGAAAAAGGGCGCATCGTGATTGAACCCTTTGTGCGTGAACGACTCGGTTCTAACAGTTATGATGTGCATCTGGGGGCAACGCTTGCAGTCTATAATGATGTTGTACTCGATGCTAAAAAACATAATCACATCACAATGTTTGAGATACCGGAAGAGGGCTATATCCTTGAGCCGCATAAGTTATATTTGGGAGTGACACAAGAATATACCGAAACGCATGATCATGTGCCATTCTTGGAGGGCAAATCCAGTATTGGGCGATTAGGAATTGATATACATGCCACAGCGGGTAAAGGCGATGTCGGCTTTTGCAATTTTTGGACTTTGGAAATATCCGTCAAACAACATGTGCGTGTCTATGCAGGTATGCCAATAGGTCAGCTTATCTATTTTGAAGTCAAAGGCGATGTATTAACACCCTATAATTCCAAATCCTCTGCCAAATATAATGATCGTAAACCCGTGCCGGTAGAATCAATGATGTGGAAGAATTTTTAATAAATTACAACAACATAACATTTTATCTGATTTTTGCGTAAAACCCATAAAAAAAGACCGTCATGTTTATGACGGTCTTTTTTCTTATGCTGCATTTTTATATTTCTTATCGTACTATCACTAATGGTTGTACCATGCTCTTACCGCCGGATTGCACATGTACTGTATATGTACCCGTAGGTAAAGTAGTAATATCCAAAGAAAGACGATTACTGTTTTTTAGAGTATATTCACCCACCGTTGTTCCCATCACATCATGAATGCTGATATTGCCCTCTATATTTGTCGGGAAAACAATGGCAGCTTGGGTGGCAGCCGGATTAGGATATATACCAAATTCAGCATTATGAGTATCGGTTATGCTCTCTTCCGTATATAATTCCCATTCTGTGTCCATTGATTTTTCCAATGGTTGCAATCCAAGATTTAAATTATATTTTTCATTGAGATAAGCAAATGTTAATTCACGCATTTCCGATTGTGAAGAATTATAGACAAGAACTTCGGCAATCTGTCCTGCAAATGGATGAGCAAACATAGAAGGTTCCACTCTATTATGATAACGTGTACCACTTGCGACAGAACCTATACCAATATCAGATAAATCGGATACAATAAAATTATCATTAAATGGAGCCGAATATGTTATACGATTTAATGACCACCCCACTCGATTACCTGTATAATTCATTTGTGCTAAGTATGTGGTATTAGGTGATACGATGCGTGAAGAGTAAAGAATTGAATTATCCCATGTTCCGAAATATATTTGACCATTAAAAATATATGTCGAAAATCCGCTATTCGTACCGCCCAATTCAGTAATTGTTTGATAACCTGCTAAGGAAGCACCTGTGCGGAATACTATAAATACCGATTTTTCATTTCCACCATTAAGATTTCCATTCGACTTGACAGCCATACCGCGACCTCCCGTAAATACAACGGAATTATTGCTATTAAAGAATGATGATGAAGTGGATAATAATGGCATACGACCGCGCATTGATTGTTCTGCATTATTATTATTGTTTGATACATCATTCCACTCAGAAATTTCGGAATTATTGGGAAGTGAAAGTGATTGAGCATTTAAATGTAATGCAAGATTATGTGTCGGAGGAGTCGTAGGTGCAAATAAAAATCGTCCTGTACCATAGCTCGCATCATTCGCATCATTAATATAGGATGCTGCAATATTGGAACTAATATTCGAACCGCCGATTTGAGCATTACCAACAAGAACAATATTACCGGAGCTGCCTGTAGGAATAGAAGCAATCCGCGCAGAAGGATTAGTACTTATGCCCAAGTTTATTCTTTGGAATATACTATTATCCGTGCCTATCGCAGTAAGAGTTGTACCATTGCCGCCATTAATTGTTACCACACTTTGGCTATTGCGTAATGGGGCACCAATAACAGTTGCTTGTTTATTAATCGTAATAGTTTCAGGATAATTACCTTCGGCAATTTCAACACGACCGCCATTTGCCACACCATTTATTCCTGCTTGTACGGTTTTTTTCGGACCTGTACCCGCCGGAATATTCAAGGAATTTATCCCGGTATTTTTATCATTACCTGTGGCAGCATTAACATATACCATCGGCGGATTGATTTGATAAATAGAAATTGTACCGCTGGTTTCATTGGCGCATAATAATAAAGGCAAGCCATTTGGACTTTCTTCTGCCGCAACAAATGTTAATCCCTCAGGACCTAAATCCCCTTCTGTCGGATAATTAAATACTGCATTAAATGAACGGGTATTGAGATAATCAACATACGTAGGATGATGTGGAGTAGTGACATCCCACACCGCAATACCGCCAATACGTTCAAGTCCGATAAATGCCAATGTACGACCATTAATCGTTCCTACCGCCACGGCTTCCGGCTCAGGACCTTTGGAAGTGCTGCGGCTATCACGTGTATTATTGGAATTACTTACATTAAAGAAATTGGGAAATAAAAATGCCGTGCGACGTTCCAAATCATCACCGCTGTCCCATACCGTATTTGCTTCCGAATTCCAGATAGTAAAGGAACGTGTGCCAAAGGTATGGAGCATTTCAAAAGTACCATTACCGTCCAAATCACCCGTTGAAGGAGATGATGCCGATAATGTACCGGAATTGATAAATGATGTTGTTTGTAAACGTCCCAAATTACCATCTTGGCGCAATGTGGAAGCATTGGGGAAAAATTGTGGATTAAGCGGCACTCGTGTTGCATCGCTGACACGACGTTCTTCGCCAAATCCCGTATAATCACGAGCATCGCCTTCATTTGCCGTAATATAATATGTGCGTCCATCAGCAGAAAATGATGCAATGGCATCAGGCATAAATAAACCATAAAGATTTTGCCAATTACGGAAATTGATAGAAGCTGTATTGCCCGCGCCATCACGATCACTTGCATCCAAAGCATTGCTGCGATCAAAAGAAATAATACCCAAAACTACAGGTGTTGGATTTACCGTAATTAATCCATTGGGTACAGCAGGTAAAACACTGCCGCCTACGCCAAAATCATTATCATTAATCACTGCAAAAGTATTATCATTAATTTTTGCAAGACCTTCCACTTTATCGGATTGATCATAACCGATTGATGGTAAATGTACGGCTTTGCGTTTAAACACAGGGCGTACATTAGCAGCTATTAATTCATCATACGTTGAATTTTCTATTGTTTTTCCTGCCCCTAATGCAGGAGGATTGGTAAATGTATTGGTTGCGCCGAATAAATTTATTTCAAAAATATATTTACGAGCATTCGGACCGGTAGCATCATCACGCTCAACGACTAAAAATTTACCATTACCCAAAGAAACTGCATCACCTAATTTATCACATGTTTGCGCTCTTTCAAAAATCGGATAAATATATTCACCTGTTACTGCTTTGGTGACAATATCAAATTCTACAATGCGTAAAAAATTAGCATTACGTGATGTATTATCATTGGCAAGATCTGGACTGTCTATACCGCTTTGGATAAATGCATATAATTTATTTCCCTCTATAGCTACTGCCTCAAACCCCCTATTATTACGTCTTTGACCATAGACTGCCGGTAAAACTTCTGTGCCGAATGTACCCTGTGTACGTCCCGCTGCCGCTGCTGTACCCATTGGAATAAAACGGTCAACCATAATACCATCTTCATTAAAATGATAAATAGCCGGACGATATTCATCCACTAAATAATATGTGCCATCTGGAGCAACGACAATTCCTTCCATATCGCCGCCCATTTCATCATTGGGAATTGGATTGCCGAATAAATCAACACCAAATTCATCGGTATAAGCCAAACCTTGTGCTTGTGCCTGTACATTCGGACGACCGCTAATCGGTGTCACACCATCAGCACGAAATAATGGTAATTGCTCGGTTATTTCAATGGATTTTGTTGTCGGATCAAGTTCAAAACGTACCAAACGCGCCTGATAATCTGGCAGCGCAAAAGGACGTTTATTTACACCACCCAAATTTGCCGGTTCTGCATTAGGACCACGGTCAGGATGGGTGAGAAATTTCATTTTTCCGTCTTCGGTCATGCCTTCAAACCATAATCCGGAAAAACCACCGAGTAATATATCTTGCCCTGCCGAGGTAGTGCCTAAAAGAGGACGATTGTCCATTGTATATTTTTCTAAACGAGGTAAACCACGTCCCCAATCTTTTGTACCCAATGGATAAATATCAACCAAAGAATTATTAGTTAAATTAATAACCGCGACGGCATTATTTTCCTGCAATGTAACCCATGCGCGAGTATTATCCGGTGACACGGCAATATATTCGGGCTCTAAATCTTGAGCAACACTTGCATTTGGTCCAAAAAGCCGTACGCCTTTGCCCAATAATTCTTGACGACGAGAATTATAAGAAGTAAATCCTAAAGTTGTGACAGTAGCATTATTAATTCCTGTGCTTAAATCAATAATACTTACCGAACCTTCAGGGTCAATAGAATAATTTGAGCTTGGTTCACCTTCATTAGCCGTTAACACCTTCTTGCCATCGGGCGAAAACGTGACCATATCTGGTTGAGCGCCAATGGGGAGTTGTCGTAAAAATTGTCCGGCTGTTGTTATAAATACGACGGAACCATTATCGGTACGTACAGGAGCTTCCATAACAGCCGCTATAATACCATTTTTTACGGCAACACTATTTACTGCACTGCCATACGGCGATAAATCAATCGTATAAGCAAGTGTTGGATTCGATGGGTCTGCCAATGACAGAGCGTCCAAACGTACAGCAACGGAGCTAATCAAAAAAGCTGTTTTTGTTGCAGGATCATACGAGACAATTTCGGCTGCTGCCTGATTATATAATCCCGTGGAATATCTGCCCATAAATTGCAATGTTCTGCCTTGTGGCGGATACATTTGGCTTTGCGCTTGATTGCTGCCCAAAAAACATATTGCAATAAAACTTGCTGCCATTAGCCATAAACGACTACGCAGTGTTTGCATCATATTTACCTCACATAAAAAGTGATAAGTGAAAGGAAAGCATGCAATCTACCACTTTTAATGTTGGCTTATTGTTGTCATTTTGTTATGATTTCTTAACACGCTTCATTTCACGTCATGATTTCATAACAATGGGAATTTGTACAATAAATCTGGCGGTTAAATCATCAGTAAAAATGTTTATCAACATATTTATGCAAACACCATGCTGTTAACCTTACCGGACGAAGTTCGTCAATTATTACGATTAGTACAGCATCATGTATTTATGATATATCGCGATGAAGAGGAATGTTATTTTTTATTTTCTGAGGGAATGATTGCTGAACAATATAATATTCCCACTCGGTTTGTTCGGAATCGGACTTTGACCGAAATATTTACAAAGCATACCTATTCTGTACTCTATCCAAATATAGTGAAGGCTTTCAATGGCATCAGCACCCAATTCGAGATGATGTACAGAGAACGCACAATGTTAGTTTCTTTAGAACCAATTATTCGCGGTAAGAAAATCGAAGAAATTATGGGATCAGCTTTTGATATTACTGTCCAAAAAGAAGCACAAAAAGAATTAAGTGCGGCACTCGACAAAGAACGTCAATTAAATGCGCTGAAATCACAATTTGTTTATACGGTATCACATGAATTTCGTACACCTCTGACAGGTATCTCTATGTCGGCGGAATTATTGCAACATTATATGGGAAGAATGGATGAGCACACCAAAAGAAGAACATTAGAAAGTATATTGAATCGTACCAATGAACTAACAAATCTTATTGAGGATTTATTAACACAATCGTCGGCACAATCATTGACTACAATGTTTAATCCCGAAATAATACATCCAGTGATGGCTTGTCAGACGATTATTAATGATATTGCTGAGACATTCCATCCTTTATCTCATGTGATAGAATTTTCTTATGAAGAATCGCTGCCCGTTGTGCATTGGGATATTCGATTAATGCGACATATTATCCGCAACATTCTCACCAATGCAATGAAATATTCACCGACGGGAACAACAATACTCATTCGACTGTATTATGTTCAAGGAGTAATTTATGTAAGTATTCAAGACCGAGGAGTGGGCATAGCCGATAAAGATTTGCCACATATATTTACACCTTTTTTCCGTTCTAATCGTACGGAGACAGTTAAGGGAACGGGGCTGGGATTAAGCATTGTCAAAGAATTTGTGGAATTACATGGCGGCACTATCCATGCCGAATCACAAGAAAATCAAGGAACCACATTTATACTCGCTTTTCCGGAATTGTAATTTCACTTGCTGAGTTTATAACTCTAACATAGTTATAGGGATACAAAAAAAATATTTATATCTATTTCGAATAAGTCAATATGCAAATTTGCAGATAATCTCATCGAAAAAAATGTATTTTCATAATATTTTCGTTACGTCTGTTGGCTATACTTTCAATACAAATAGAACCGTAGTGGATATACATCACATAAAATATTACAACAATCAAATTCAAACGCAGCAATATCATCAATCGGCTTGTTGTGTATAGACAAGATAAAAGTCAATATTTGTGTTTACCTGTGTTCCAACCTTTTTGCTTTAAATATGTATCACCTGACTCAATTGCCTCTTGTTCAAGTTCAGTTCCCATTGAGTCATTCCAGCGGTTTAAATATCCGAAAAGAGCTATTACACCAAGTATTTCAACTATGTCGCCATCATTCCAATATAATCGTAAATTTTTAGCAATCTTATCATCTACAGCATTTGGAATAGTCGAACTGGTGAGAGCAAATTCCAGTGCTGCTCTTTCGGCTTCAGAAAAAACACTATGCGTTCTAAAATCCCAGATGTTTTTCAATTTATCCTCATCTGCACCATACCTTTCGGCTGCTCGAATAGTGTGTGCCTGACAGTATCTGCAACCGGCGACATTACTGCTAATATATCCAATCAGCCTTTTTAGAGAACTGGTTACATTACCTTTATTTTCCATAACGGCTTTATTTAGTTCTATAAAGGCGTATGCTATTGATGGTCTGTGATACATGGTTTTAACACTATTAGGACAAAACCCTAAAGTTTCATTAAAGAACTGTATCAAATCTTGAAAATTCTTGTCTTCTTTTTCTGATGATGGTAATACCAATGGTCTTTCCATATATCTTGTATAGTTTAAATATTGTGTAAATTCTTCATTATTCGGATTATTCGATTTTTCTCATCATAACACAAAAAATTCTTTACTTCTCCCAAAACTACAAAACTTTGATGATAGAAACAAAACTTTACCTCAGGTTACCTAAATTTTTCTACAATAATCACCGATAGAATGTGGAAACATTATCAGTAGGTCACACGTGGTTTAGCTCGATTATGGCAACATTACATTTACACAATCTATACTAAACTCTTATCTACACATATGATATCATAGCTAATACATTGTTAAATATATGAAAGACTATTCCGCCTAATAATCCACCGGTTTTCTTACGAAGAATGCCGGTTATGATTCCAAACAATAGAAATATAGGAAATAAATATAGGTTCATGTGAATAGTTGCGAACAATGTTGCTTGAATTAAATTTGCAATTGGGAAATTTATATATCGTTGGCATGATTCCAAAATAACACCTCTGAATATAATTTCTTCGTACAGAGGAACCAATACAGATATGAGTAAAAAAGCAATTTCGATTCCGGAGAAGGCAATAAGGTCTTGTATATCTTGTCGAGTCGTAAAAAACAATTGCGGTACACTGGCAAAATTGTCAATGGAAATATCAAAAACATCAACACTAACGCGAAAATATATTTTCGTAATAATCCTAAGTACTAACATTAAACCAAGACTCATAGCTATACTTTTCTTTATCGTGAGTTCAGAACTTAACAATATATTTAGATTTGTTTTATGCAATGTGGCAAATCCAAATATTGCAAAGGTTAAGATATAAACAAGTACTGATAAACCTGATGTACTCTGGTCTAACTCGAATTCGTAGTGAGAAGAACTAAAAATAGAATTAAGTGACTCAGGCTCAACAAAAAAAGTCACAAATGAAGCAAATAAATAGCCAATACTGATAAACCAAAACGATTTTAAGCCCCAGACGGACTCAAAAGGTTTAGCACGAGATAAAAAGTTCCATTTGTGTCCAATAAAATAAACCGGCAAAATCCAAATTGACGGAATCAATACAAATGACAGAAGAACCATAAAGAAGAATAGTATAGCTAAAAAATCTCTGATACGCCAGGGTTGAAGCGGAGACAAAAAGAAAATCTTAAGTCGGTAAATACCCAAAGGATCATTAGAGATACCCAAATCTCTATATTTGTTATAGCTTTCAATACATTTGTCACCGTTTTCATATTTTAAATCATGAATCAGCAAGTTTCTTGCGGATGTTGCTTTGCGCCAATTTCGAGCCGTGTCAGAAACAAGAAACTTTCGAGCCAATTGAATTTGACCTACTTTTTCGAGTAAATTGGCAATATTTTCGTGGTTGTTGTACGATGAGTCAATCTTACTAATTGTGTTGTATAAATCAAGGGCTCTTTGATAGGACTTTAGCTCCATAAACAACTTGGCTTTCTGTGATAACTCCCATACGTTTTTTGTTGTATCTTTTATCGAATTAAGAACATTCAGAGCTTCTTTTTCCTTCTTCATCTGTATTAAAATACGAACATTATCCAATGTATGTATATATGCTTCATCTTTCCTTATCGCTTTTTGTATATACAAATATGCACTGTCAAATTTTTCGTCAGCAAAACTCTGATCCGACATTGATTTGTAAAGAATACCCAGATTTTTATCACTCCACACTTTTGGATTTACTTCAATAGAAGACTGCGCTGCGGCAAATATTTCATTGAGCTTATCGCCCCAGCTATATGTTATCTGAAATATAAGAACATCAGGATGATTAGGATATGCTTTTATGAGAGCTGCACAACAACTATCCGCTGCACTTTGATTCGGATTAATATCCTCTTGACTATTGTATTGTGCATTTTGTAAAAATTTACATTTCTCTATTTGTATTGCAATGTCATTTGGATGCTGAGTTAAATATTCATCATAGACTTTTACATACTCTTTAAAGAGATTATTACTACTGTTTTTCAAATTTTCAATTAAAATCTCTGAATCAAGATTTTGAGAGAATACATCTACGGAAAAAACTAAATAAAAAATTATTAGTGTGACACGAATAATGTTGTTACATTTCATTGGTTTAAACTATATAAAGGAACTTAGTGTATGTAGTACCATACATATAGAAAACCGTCAACAACTTTATACTTTTTTTTATTGCTAACTATGATTCCACCGTAATGATACTTGTGCTGTCGCTTGCGCATACACGATGGTTGTTTCAAATCGCGAATGGCTCTGACAACACTCACTCAAAGTGCAAAGCTACAAAAATGAAGTGAGATAACAATACAACTATCTTTCCTTGCTATTCAATCTCGGTGATACATTATGGCATATCGTTATCATTATTGTTACAGCTGTAAAACTATCATACATAAATCCACATTAGCTGAATTGTCGTATTTTTGGGGAAAAGTATCACATAATTATCAATTCTTCGAAAACGAATATGGGGGTGTTGTGGAAGAGTTACCGATGTTCGTGGCTGTAATTATCACGCTGTCAGTATGAACCAATTTTGCCATTTCTTTCATATTTTGTAAATAGAAGTATATATTTTTTCCCTTTATTGTCAAATGGGAAGTAAAATTTATAGTCATTTTTTTGCGTCCAAAAATAATTTTCTTTTGTCTTCCCTGTGAAGTACTCTTTTAAGTATTCGCAGTCCTGGATTTGACATTTGTAAAATGAGTAATTATAAAATGGTTTTTTTAAGTTTTCTTCATTGTCGAATTCATTTATTTCAAGAAACGTCAATTGTCTATTATAGGTGCTTGTTGTAATAAGAGCTACTGAAGCGAACTCTTGCTTCTGATTAGATAAGAATTTTAAAATTTCGGGAATGCCCCCAATTTTAGAAGTATCCGCAAGACAAATAGGTATTTTGTCTATAGAAGCTTTATAACGAGTGATTATGTCATTGGCTTCTGAAACTAATTTATTTTTCTCATTTTCTCGTGTTATATAGTCCCCAGCAAACAGAAATGAGACAATAATTATCACCCCTGCTAATGTCGAGAGTAGAAATTTCTTACTAACAAAACTTGTCTCATTGATTTGAAGTTCTTGTTTTTTACTATCTGCAATTATGCTAATATTAAGACTTATATTTAAAATTGCAGAACATAGAACAATGACTGAACTAAATCCAATAAAGGAGAAAATAAAATTGGATGCCCTACTTGTAAATACATTGAGGTCGAAGGTATTTGTCACAATGAACCCAATAAAGAATATAGTAATAAAGGAAATAGTTATTACCATTGTCCACGTCGTCAAGTTTGCAAGTTTAATTTTATTCGATGATTTCATAATATCTGTTTTTTTTGCTATTGTATGTTATTGTTGTAGATAGCGTATTCAGCTTGACGAAGTATAGAATATCTAATCACTAAACTATCAAGTTGTACTAAAACTTGATGTAAGCACAAGACTTCATTTATCCACTGAACCCACATTTTTGCCACACACTTGTTTTTCTTTTATCTGTCGCCAATTAATACTCGTTTTATGTTTCCGTTTTCTTTACTTGTCAGCCAAAGTATATACGGTGCAAACATAATTATACCTAGTACCATTGCAAACAAACCCAAAATAATTGACTTGGTTGTAAACTTGTTTCTCCACATTATCCATAACCCTGAAAGTGTTAGATAGCAAAGAAAGTCAAGATTAAATTGGCCCGACCAATTCAACGATAACACATTATTAGTAAAGACACTAAATAGGGCTGCACCTTCCGTTTGAAATGCAAAGAATGTGTATATCAACAGTCCAATTGTCTGAACGATTAAAAGAATTTTTATAAAGCTGATATTGTTCATAATTCTACAAGTAAGAAATAAGTGGAAAATTTTGACAAACTTAGTTATTAATCATCTTAAATTTTAGTCGCTACCGTACAATGGTTGTTTCAAAGTGTCGTGTAATCCTCTTTAGATTGTCAAAATACGTCGTTAGCCATTCTTTGTTGATGTTGTCTTGGTTGATTTGAAGATAGAAATTTTCCATTGCTAATGCAAAAATAGCTTCAGCCTGTTTTGGTGTCAAGTTAAGTTTTTCGTCCGTTAACCAAAGTTTTACAAAGTCTGTACCAATAATTTTACTGGATTTAATAAGCGTGTCCTTAAAATTAGACTTATTTGAGTATATTCTAAGCTGTCTATTGAAAAGTAAATCAATTTTATGTTCAATGAGGATATTTATCAAATCCGGATTTATATTCTTGGCTTTTCTTTCCTTCTCTGCAATGATTGACGACTGTTTCAAATGATATAATAGTATTTTTTCTAAAAAGATATCCAAGTCAGCAAAGTGGTGATAGAAAGATGATTTACTTTTTCCAACTTTTTTTGCAAGTTGCTCTATAATCAGTCCCTTCTCACCCCACAAAGCAAAAATTTCATATCCTTCAATTATCCATATTTCTGTCTTATCTGTCATCGAGTGTCTTTTGTAAATAAATTCAGCTAGTATTTTCGGATTATGTACAGCTACTGAATGCAAACGTGTTTGCCAATGAAGTACTTTTGCAAATGTATATATGCACCGTTTTCGGCCTTTGCTTTGGTGGCAGAATTTCTAACATAAATTCAATAGAATTGCTGCTATTGAATCGTGCACAAATGTTTCATAGAAGCGCTTCACCCGCCATATTACCAAATTGATGTTAGTAGCTGTTTTTTTTGTCAATATTTTTTTATGTCGGTCTCCATTTTTTAAATTGTTCCTCTGTTAAGATTTTAATATATATCTATCCTTTGCGTGTCCGCTTTCAAAATAGCCAGTTTTTGTCGCTGGACAATAAATAATTGTCTCATATAAAAAACCAACTGTGTCGGCAAGTTTGTCCTCTAGTTTACAATTATAAGTTTCATTATTTAGATAGTCCAAAAGTGATAAACATTCTTCTTTCGTCCCCAGTTTTTTTAGCTTCACATAGATATTGTCCGCATATTGTTGATTAGGTTCTATTTCTAATATTTTTTTACTGTCAAATGGATTTGATGTATGAAATTCGATTTTAATTTTCCACCAGTCTTTTTTGTTTTGAAAAAATTGTAGAATTCTATCTTGCTTGTCCTTTGCTACAAAGTCTTTGACAAAATTCACAAAAATTTGTTCTATATTATCTTTAGTCTCCATAGGCTATTAGTCCGCTTTGTTTTTTGCTGGCAGTGTCAAATAATTGTGTTATTTTTTTTACATCATTGTCTGCTTGAAGTTGTTTTTTTATAATAGTTTGTCGAATTTGATTAATTAGCAAAGTCCCTAATCTGAAGTCTGAATAATAGTCAAATCGTCTGTCAATAATTCCTTTGTTCTGCAAATTGTCAAATGTTTTGTTATCAAGTCCACCAGCGAACTCAAGTCCTAATTTCTCAGGATAGTTTGGTTTTTCTTGGTCGTCATTTATGATGTAAAAATCTAGCATTGTGTTTGTCTTTTAGGCTTGTAGGTAACGTTTTGAAGCTACCCGAAGTTGGCAATTGAGGTTCGCTGATTTTCAATTCGAGGCACTAAACTGTCTGTCAGCATAAAGCTTGATTTAACCACTGAACCGCCAATTTCTTATAGGTGCAGTATAGCCAGTGCTTCTAATTTCGTCTGTTTGGTTTTCAGTTTTCATTTGTCTTAAATGTCAATGGTCCACCGCAGTCTGCTGTTATTATTTTGTATTTTCCTGTTTTAAAATCTCCTTCTATAAGTTGTTTAATGTCTTCCCAAAAGTCATTTTTGTGTTCACAACTTATTATGCAGAAAACAATCTGTCTCTCACTCTTTAAGTAAATAAATGGGGTTGTCTTTAGTCCTGTTTTTTCGTCTCCCCAATTTATTGGCTGGCAGTCAGTTCCTAAACATTTCATCAAAGTGTCAAATGCTTTATTACATTTTTCTTCTGTCTCATAGTCGTGAAAGCCGAAATAAAGTCTTTGTTTTACTTTCTGGTCGTAATGATTTTTAAAAGTCCTTTTGCTTTTCAATGTCAATGTTCTGCTCCAAGTCGATTTGATCTTTGTCTCCAAGTTCAAGTCATTGTATATTGAGTTTAAATATCTTTCAGAACTCTCGTCAAAATCTGTCTTGAGTCTATTTATCAAAGTCTCAACTTTCATTTCAAATTCTGTCTTTTCAGTCTGTTTGTCCACCGTGAAAGAAGTCAAAATGATTGTCAACATTGTCAATATGTAGTATAGTCTTTTTTTCATAGGCTAAAACGTTCTTTAGATTTGCGATGGGCGGGTTTTTCAGCTCAAACGTTTATTCGAAGAACTGAACTTTCTGTAACCACAAAACTGTCTTTGAAACACGAAACCCCGACTATTGCCAATGTGTTGTTAGCTGCTGTGTTTCTCATTTGTCACAGCTGTCTTTTTATAAATAATTCCGGATTATCTGTCGCTTCAATAATTCCAATGTCGCCCGACCCCAAGCCAATGAATCTTTTGTCTTCAAATGAAAAGTCATAAGATTCGTAACCCAATGAAGCTACAAAAATTTGAATTTGGATGTTGTCCGAAATCGTTAATGTCAGGTCACCTGTGTCTTTATCCACTTTTATCTCGGTCAACTTTTTCCCGGTCAGTTGTTTCATAATATTTTCCACGATGTCAAGCGGTTGAGGAAGTCCGAATTGACGTCCATTGTCAAGCGAAACAAAAACAATTCTATTTGCTTTAAGTAGTCGCCAGAAACCGGAAGATGATGCGTAAATGTTGTCCGCAAAACTAAAATACCAAGCGTTGGCATCCTTGTCATATGCTACAGAGTCAAAAATAGAATTAGTCTTAAAAGTTAAATCTGTTATCATTATTAATGTCGTCTTATCATTGCCACATAACAATCAGCGGATTTGCGTAGTTACTGAATGCAAACGCAGTTTATCAATGAGTTACTTTTGCAAATCTATAGATGTACGAATATGAAATTGACGCAAGACGTCATTCATTTCCTCAAAACTACAAAACTTTGACTACCCATCCAAACCTGAATAAGAGAAAGTTCTCTATGCCGGAGTAAACATAGCGTGTTAGAGATTCATTGCTGGGGATTGCACCTCCCGAGGTGCCGCCGAATGGCGATTGAGCTTCGCTGTTTTTCAACTGAAAACCTGCACTGAACTTGAGTAGATGCACAAAGCTTGATGTAACCACAAAACCCCGCCTTTTCGGTAGGTGCTGTTAGCGGCTGCTCAACTTGTTGTCATTATTCCTCATTGTAAGTTTATTACTTGTAAAGAGACGTATCACTAACTGAAAAAAAAGCAAGTTAACTAACAAGCCGATAATTGCAGGAATTATTGAAGATTCGCCTTTATATAAGGCATTCCCATAAATCCAGTCAGCACTACGAAAATCCAAATAAGCATAAAATGCTGTCACTAAAAAAAGTAGTGTTGCTATCCATTTCTGTTTATTTATATCATTGACAGAATATCCTATAGTTAGTATGAGTAACCCTATTACTGTCATATGAACATAAACCCAAAGTATTGCGTCAAAATAATGGGATGAATTCAGAATATATTCAGGCACTTTGAATTCAGCCATACTTTTCATCAAGCCCTTGGTAAAAAGACTAAATGGTAATAACGTGAACGTATAACCAACAATTAAAAAGGTTGTTTTAAAGTTTGGAAGAAGTGTTTTCATTATTTAGAAATGATGAGGATTATTTGTTGAATTTAATTTTGTTGCTTTAGTATTATAATAGTTCTATAAATTGTTAATTATCAACATTTTTTTAACATAGGTGTAGAGTTGCCGCCATCATTTTGTAGCTTTACAAATGCGGTTTTTTCAGCACAAATGTTTATTCGGAGCCGAATGTTCAATTAACCACTGAACCCGCTTTTGCAAAATGGCTGTTAGCACCCGTAGTTATTCTTCGCATAGCTTGTCAAATTTTCTAATGAATGCTTCTTTTCTGTCGGCTGATGATAGTAAGTCTGCCTTATAGTGCGTGTTTATGAAATCTAATAATGCTTTATAAAAGTCATCTCGATATATGATTGTTTCATTTGCTGTTTTTTTAATTAGAGTTCCATTACCTGAATTACCCCATATTGTCCAATTTCCATTTGTCCTTGCTTCGTGCAATAACCCACAGCGTATGTTTTTATAAAAGTCATCAGCATTTTGTCTGTCAAACTGTGTGTTAAATGGGTTTCGATTGGTCAGAAAGTCAATGAAGATTTGTCCACTCGTTCCATATTCGTATTGTCCAAGCGGTGGGTCTCCATTACGTCTATATCTATAATTTCTACCTTGATAGGTTGTTTCTAAAAATTCAATGAGTGAGCAAATAATTGTCATGATTGAGAAGCCTTCACCTGTATATCCACCATCTTCTTGTATTGATTTAATAGGGTTTAAGTAACGGTCGGTAAGTCTTGTAAAGTAAAAATCATTATATACGGCTGTCCAGAGGCTTATGTTATTGAAGTCAGTCAAAGACACTTTTACTTCATTCCAATCAGCAACAGTTTTTCGTCCTGCTATAAATGTGGTTAGTGCTAATTGCATTGCTTTCTTATGTTGTAGCGAATTAGTCAATATCGATATATGATAATCTTGCCATTTCGGTCTTGTTCTGCAAGTTGATGTCGCTTGTCACCAAACATACGGCTGAAGAAGGATTGTCTCTTTGAATTTCTAATGCACTCGCAATTATTCTATCATCGTTATTGTCTCGGTCAAGCCACGAAAGAGTTCTGTCAAAATTTGGTTCTGAAGCCACCATTTTAAGTTTAATCGTTTTTTCAACAGTAACTCCGTCAATGAGATTGCCTTGTTGTCTGTAACCTTTTAGTCTGGTGATTACAGATTTTACTTTTTTTTGAAAGTCAGGGTTGGATGATTTGAGTTTAAGTTCATCAAGTTCACTCAAAACAGTTGGCAGAAAGACAATTGTTAATTTGTCAGAACCTGATAATGTTTTATATGTTTTTGGGTCAGGCTCCTGAATTAGTGCGTTTGTGTCAGGAAGAATAATTATTTCTTTATCACCATTACTTGAATACAGGTTTAAGGTGTCGTAGAAAAATTTTATACTATTCTCGAATTTTACTTTTGCTTCTGCAATAGTGTTGGGTATTTCCCAATCGCTTTTTTTCTCAATCCAATTAATTATAAACTCATCCGTTTCATTAATTTTTCGCTTTGAAGATTCAGGCGAATTTTTAGTGAACAGTTTGAAGGTTTCTATCCATTGATCGTAGTTTTTCTTTAGTTTTATTTGTAAAGTTTGCTCTGTTTCTGTTGGATTGTCCCAGTATCGTGTTGGTGCAATTACAGCTATGTTTGAGTAATGGTCGTCTCTTCGGAAATTTATTCTAGAGTTGTCCAATAGCTCAAACATTGTTAGTTTAATACTGTCAAGTTGAGTGGTTAAATGTTCTACGAATGTCTTCATACTATTGGTGCCATCTCCCATATTGCCACAAAACGTCACTCGTTTCCTCAAAACTACAAAACTTTGCTTATCCATCCAAATATGAGGAATGGAAATGTCTCTATGCCGGAGTAAACACAGCACCTCAGCGATTTTCTACTCTTTTCTCATAGTAAGATGCGTTTTGATCTTGCTGATGGCTTATCAGCTCCGATACAATATCCGCAGCAATGTCCATCGTTCTGACGAACTTTTCTGTTTATGCACCAATCCTGAAAACGACGGGGGAACATATCGTGACTATGGCATTATCACCCAAGTACAACCATCAAAAGCTATGCTCTCATCAGGAAGTGTATGGAACAATACAATCTCAATACGGAAGCCAACCCTTTTCTCTTGAGTGTGCTTCGTTTCCGGAAGCCGACAGTAAAGCCAAAGAAACAACCGAAGAAAAATCCCACACTGTGAAAAGAGCAATCAACGCGGTGCGAAGACAAGCAGAACCATGCAAAAATTCTCTCTTTGCTTTCTAATCAGCCGAATACTGTTATTTTGCATATCACATGCAGATACTGTGATACTTTTACGACACCACAAAAGGAGCGTCTATGTCAATTGCTTCACTATTGGGAAGATTGGGCTTTGTCTTGAGTCTTTTACTTTTTTTCTCGATGGATATGCAAGCGGGTAAATCGCCGCTGTTTATAGAAAATAAAGGTCAATGGGATACACAAGTCCTTTTTATGGCGCGATGTGACGGCTATGCCGCATGGGTAACGCAAACAGGAATTACCTTCGATTATTATCGCCCTATGGGCAATGCCGTCTCGAAAAGTAAGAACTCACCCCATGAATTGTTACATCATAAGAAAACACAGACTGAACATCATGTGATACAAATGACATGGGATAAAGGATTGCCCCCCTCCGACATTGTTCGCTCCAATCAATCCCAAACATGGCATAACTATTATTATGGCAATGACCCCACACAATGGGCGGAACATGTGGCGCTGCACGGCGAAGTACTTTTACGTAATGTATGGTCAGGCATTGATATACGCCTCTATTTTGAGAATAATAATTTGCGCTATGATTTTCATACCGCTCCTCATGCCATGCCGCAATCTATAGTTCTCAAATTCGATGGTGCCGATTATGTGCATATCACGCCATCATCTGCTTTGGAACTGGGTACGCACATGGGGAAAGTAGTGCATGATGGCTTAATGGCTTTTCAATATATTGACGGTAAAAAAACTATTGTTCATGGACATTTCAAAAAGCTCTCCGCTCAACGTGTCGGTATTAATCTTGATGAATATCATCACGATACACCGCTTATTATTGATCCGTATGTCTATCAAACATTTCTTGGAGGCGGGGCTGATGATTTACCTTTTGATATGGTCATATTGAATAATGCTACGCTCGTAACAGGTACCACACAATCCACAAATTTCCCCACAAAAGCCGGATATGATAATACATTTAATCTTGCTAAAAGCGAAGCATATATGACTTATATGCAAGAAGATGGTAAAGATATAGTGTGGTCAACATATCTGGGGCAAAACACTATTGCTACTCAACAAAATTATGGTTCACGCTTATTCATTCATAATAATGAAATTTATCTTGTCGGCGTGGGTGGCAGTGCTTCTTTTCCTACAACAACGGGTTTATATGATAATACCAATGATGGTGTGACTACACCGGGCGAGGGTGATGGATTTTTTGCAAAATTCAGTGCCGGCGGCGGTTTACTTTTTTCCACATTTATCGGTGGTCCAAATGGTGTGGCATATCCTTTTGGTTTGGCACGTGCCAATGATGGCGATTTTATTATCAGCGGTATTACACCTACGGCAAAACGAATTCCAACAACAATTAATGGCTATTTGGGTGGTAATAATGATTTTTTTGTGATGAAAATGACGGCTAATGGCGCCAATCGCCCTTGGGCACGTTTTCTCGGCGGAGCACAAGAAGATGGCAATCAATCCGGTGGTGTGCATATTACCAATGTTGCCGTTCTCAGTAATGGCAATATTGCTTTTTCGGGTGGCGGGTCATATTCCAATTCATCAAACAGAGATTGTTATGTCGCATTATTATCATCGGATGGCAATAGTGTCATTAATTCATTCTTTGTAGCAGGAAGCGGTGATGATATTATTCATGGAATGGCTCTTGATAAAGATGACAATATTTTTATTACGGGTGAAACATATAGCTCTAATTTTCCAATTCCTTCCGGTGGTTTTGCACCTAATTTTACGGGTACGGGAAGCAATGGCTTTATTATTAAATATTCTCCTTCTCTTGCTCCTTTATCCGGTACATTTATCAGTGCAACGGATACAAAATGTTTTGATATTGCCATCGCCAAAACTTCCACAGAAGTATTTATTTCCGGTGTGACGGGCGGACCGACAACATTTGCAGCTTTTGTGGTAAAACCCCATGCATCCAATATAGAAACGGGTATTGTTGCAAAATTTAACAATTCGCTTAATTCATTATTATATGGCTCATATAATACAACAAATGATATTCGCAATATTGAAGTTTCTGATGCAGGAGAGCGTTTTTGGATTAATGGATTTTCCCATCCGAGTATGATTACTACTCCGGGTGTTTATGATAATACGCCTAATGGAGGAATTGATAATTTTATTTCTTTTATTTGTATTGATTCAGCATATTCACCCACAGTATATGCCGGCACAACAAAAAATATATGTTTGGGCGAATCAGTGGAAATAGGTAAAGATCCCATTGCCGGCAATGGCTATTTATGGACACCTCCCACAGGTGTTACCAATACGACCGCCTCTAAAACATTCGTAACGCCGACAACAAAAACACGCTATACCGTTGTGGTGCGCAATGGTGCTAATTGCCCTATTCTCGATACCGTCACGGTATTTGTTTTTCCCAAACCTATTGTGCCGGATTCTGTTTTACCGGAGAAATGTTTGGGGAGTGGCGAAATATATCGTTTACCACGAAATTATGGTCCGGGACATATATTCAAATGGGATATTACAGGCGGTATCATAAATGGTCCCGATGATCTGCAAGATGTCAATGTAACATGGAACCAAGTAGGCACAGGCACTCTCACTGCCAGAGTCACAGGTCCGGGCAATTGTACCGTAGAAGGGAAATTAACCGTAAGAGTAAATCCTTCCATGACCGTTGCCATTACTGAACCCAAAGATGAAGGTGTTTTTGTTTGTTATGGCAAATCTGTTCAATTACAAAGTGTTGGCTCAGGAGGTACGGGGTCGGCTTCCACATTTACATATAGATGGGAACCTGCCACAGGACTAAATTCGGCGACTATTGCCGCTCCTGTCGCAACTCCCACAACAACAACAAAATATAAAGTGACAATCACCGATACCAAAGGATGCAGCGCCACCGACAGCGTTTTTATCAATGTGGGCAATGAAATGAAAGTGTCGCTCGGCAATGATTTAATCCAATGTTTTGGTGTGGAAGCTCGCTTGGTGGCAAATGTTTTGGGCGGTGACCCACCATATATTTTTGAATGGCGGGAAAATGGTACTACCCTTATTCAATCGGCAACAACAAATGAATTAAAAGTCACACCTTCATCGAATATGTTATATACTGTTATGGTGTCCGATGTCAATAATTGTGTGATACGCGATACCATTATTATTTCGGTTAATCCTGAAATTAAAGTTAATGTCGGCGATGATATGGGGATTTGTATTGGTGAAAAAAAGACACTTAATCCACAAGTTGCAGGCATAGGTCCTTTTTCATATCAATGGCAACCGACCACAGGATTAAGTGATGCCACTATTCTCACACCGGAATTTACCGCTTCGGTCTCCGGACAAACAAAATATACACTCACCGTAACAGGAAAAGATAATTGCACCGGAAAAGATGAGATAATTATTACCGTTGGCGGCGCTGCTTCTCTTACAGCACCCACCGATTATACGTTTCCAAGTTTATCGGGCTGTGAAAATGAAAAAATTGAAGATATTGAAATTCAAAATACGGGCACAGATCCGATAGTAATGTCACCTCCCACAATTATCGGAAATGATTTTACCTATCTCGGTTCGGATATTCCCTTAAATTCCATACCCGCCGGTGCTCGTGTAAAACTTAAAATTCGTTATGCACCGCAAAATCAAGGTAATTCACAAGCAACATTGCGATTAGTCTATAATCCATGCAATCAAACCAAAGATATTATTCTCAAGGGTAATAAAAGCGGCATTACCGCCCCGCAAATTCCCGATAGCGTCAATGTGGGCGATATAGTCTGCGAAACTATGATGGGCAGCGCAACATTTACTATTACCACAACAGGCACGGATGATTTTACAATAAACACAGTCAATTCCGCCAATGGTGCTTCATCGCCTGATTTAATAACGGGCGTTACTCTATTCAGCGGTTCGACACAAACATTTAGAGCACAATTAACGGCTCAAAATACAACGCCGAATGGTTATTTTTTCGGTTATATTGATATTACGCTCACTCCATGTTCCATACAAAAAAGAATAAAAATCACAGGCAGACGCATCACACCGCCGACAATGACTGCCTCAAATCCTATATTAAATTTCGGTATTGTAAATATAGGTTCTCCTACAAGTCTGATGACAATATTAACAAATACGGGCACAACACCCATTCCATTAAATACAAATAGCTTGGCAAATGTGGCAGGGCAATTTTCCATACTTTCCACCAATCCCGTTTTGCCCGCACCACCGCAAACCATAGATATTCAACCCGGCGGAAGATTAGAAGTGACTATTGGTTTTTCGGCAACTGTTATTGGTGAAGAATCTGATAAATTAGAAGTGACTTCTCCGCCGCCATGTGCATTATATGTGGGCGTGGAACTTATCGGTGAAGTTATTGATGTCAATGCACCATCTATTGAGGCATTAGACTTCGCATTTCCCATATCACTCAAAATCGGCGAAATAGATAATGGAACAGTCACTGTCATCAATAATGGCAAAGGACCGGTCACTATTTCTTCTGCTGCGGCTGTGTTCGAATCAAATGATGATGCAGTGTTCAGTGTGCTGCCATTTACTCCGCAAGTGCTTGCCAATACCAATGATCAAATGACTATTCCGATACGCTTCGCACCACAAACAGGAACCCCCGACGGTGTCAAATTAGGCATACTTAAAGTAACAGGGCAAGATCAATCCGGCGCAGATATATCAGATGAATGCACGATAAAAGGTATTGTCACAAGTACTTTCATACCCACATTAGCTTTGGAAAATCATAATTTCGGTGCCATTGGTATTAATACATCCAAGGATAAAGACATAGAAGTAACAACCAATTCCCCGACTGATGAAATCATACAATCGGTTATTCCTACCAATGGTGATATGGGCGATTTTGCTGTTATCGGCTTTGTCCCAAAGGCAGTCAATAAAAATCAAGCTTTACCTATTACTGTCCGTTTTGTACCGCAGAGCATTGGTGCTAAACAAATAACACTCACGGCAACAAGTGCAAGCGGTCTGCAAACAACATCAACAATCACGGGTACGGGAGCAAGTTCCTCGGCAGTTCTTGTTGTGGGCAATAATCGAGGATATCCGGGCGATATTGTCTCAATTCCGATTCAATTGACATCCGCCAATCAGCTTGCAATCTCAGGGGCAAAGCAATTTAATGCACAATTAGTCATGAATGCGACGGTTCTGGAACCAACCAATCCTGCCATGCGCGGAACCATAAGCGGATTTGACCGAACCATCAATCTTACTTTACCGGTACAACCCATAACAAGCAATATTCTCGGGACTATTGAATGTAGAGTTATGCTCGGAACAGATGATACAATCACATTACAATTACAGAACCTCGATGCCGGTGGCGCGCCCGTTGGTTTATCTGCCCAAGCCGGAAAATTTACCGTATTGGGTATATGCGAAGCCGGCGGTAAACGGCTCTTCAATCCTTATGGTATGCCTACCGTGTCCATTATGCCGAATCCGCCGCATGAAGGCATGAATATTGACATTCATACCGTAGAAACGGGTCATCATACCTTGCGCATAATTTCCTCGCTCGGCGAAACTGTCGCTGTCATAAGCGATGGAATATTAGAACATGGTGATTATACTTTCAGCTATCCGACGGATAAACTATCGAACGGCACATACAGAGTAATTGTGCAAACACCAACAATGCAAATGAGTACTCAATGTGTGATTATGAAATAACAAGAGGGGATTATCTAAATAATACGGCTAACTCTATGGCTTGGGGCTTATGATTCCCGAGAAAATTTTTCCATTTTATGTTTGTCGTAATACCTAATTTTGTATCAATACTTATTACTCATCAAAACTCATCAAAGAATATTTCTATGGTAAAACAAACGGTTACATTAATTAAAGGCGACGGCATTGGTCCTGAAATCGCCGAAGCCATCAAAACAATTTTCGCAGCGGCAAATGCTCCTGTGGCATGGGAAGAAGCCGATGCGGGGCTTTACTGTATTGAAAAATACGGCAATGGCTTACCCAAAGAGACTCTTGATTCTATTGCACGCAATGGCATTGCATTAAAATCACCCACCACAACCCCCATAGGCGGCGGTCATAAAAGCATCAATGTGACAATTCGCAAAACGCTTGAACTTTTTGCCAATGTTCGCCCATGCAAAACATTCCCCGGCATCAAAACACGTTATGATAATGTGGATTTGATTATTGTCCGTGAAAATGTTGAAGATACCTATGGCGGTATTGAACATATGCAAACACCCGAAGTTGCCCAATGTCTGCGTTTGATTACCAGCGTCGGCTCACGTGCTGCTGCGCGTTATGCCTTCGAGATGGCACGCATAGAAGGACGTAAAAAAGTAACCTGTGTCCACAAAGCCAATATTCAAAAAATGACCGATGGCTTATTCCTTCGTTCCTTTATGGATGTTGCCGGCGGCTATCCTGCCATTGAACACAGCGATATCCTCATTGACAATCTATGTATGCAACTTGTTATCAAGCCGGAACAATTCGATGTACTCGTATTGCCTAATTTATTTGGCGATATTGTCAGTGATCTTTGTGCAGGTCTTATTGGCGGTCTTGGCGTAGCGCCCGGCGGTAATATCGGTACGGACGCTGCTGTGTTTGAAGCTGTGCACGGTTCTGCGCCGGACATTGCCGGAAAAAATCTTGCAAATCCGACAGCACTTCTCCTCTCAAGTATTCAGATGTTACGCTATATGGGAGCAACAGACCATGCTGCCCTCATTGAAAATGCCTTAACCAAAACATTGGAAGCGGGCATCAAAACACGTGATATTGGCGGTTCGGCAACAACAACAGAATACACCGACGCTATTTGTGCGGCAATTGCCGATTTACCGGCTGTTGCGCCGTCGGCTGAAGCAATAGCATCGCGAGTGCGCATTGCACGTGAGGAATTACGCAAAGAACAAGCACCGTGGACTATCAAAGGCGTTGATATATTTGTTCGCACCACAGATATTAGTCTTTTACCGAAATCAGTAGGAAAATTGACTTTAACTATGGTATCCAATCGCGGCACAAAAATTTATCCGGGCGATATTCCCGATATTGTTATTGTGGATTGTCAGCGTTGCCGCTACACAGCACAAAATCCGCTCACCGATGATGATATTTTGGAATTTCTCAATAATTTCCCTGCGGAACTTCCGTGGATGCACATTGAAAAACTTCATGAAGAAAATGGCGCTGCCCTCTATTCAAAAGCACAAGGCGAATAAGCAGCACACTATCCGATACTCACATAAAAAAAGCAATCGCAAAAAACGATTGCTTTTTTATTACCCTTAGTGGGAAAAGTGATGATGGGGGTGTGCTCTTGTCCCTCTTTTGAGAAAAAGGGGTAGTATTGTAGGTGCTTATTTCTCTTTACTGTTCATTAAAAAAGTCTTCATCTATTTGTTTTATTTCATATATTGTCTTTACTTGAATTCCAACATTAAATTCATGCATTAATGTCACTAACTTTTGCCCGTCAATACAGATTATTTTATGATGAGCTGAACGTGCTTTTTCAAGTGCTTTTTCATCAAATTCTGATGTTGTTACAAATACTCCTTTATTTGTATCACCACTCATTGCCCCAATGAAATTTCTAATATCCTTTTCTCTTACCTTACCTTCATTAAATCGTTTTGCTTGAATATAAATTTTGTCAAGCCCTAGTTTATCTTCATTAATAATTCCGTCTATCCCACCATCATTTGATTTTGACGTTTCGATGAATTCTCCATACCCCATTTTTTTAAGTAGTCTGAGAACTACTTTTTCAAAAAAATAGGGATCAATAGTTTTAAGCTTATTTAAGAGATCATTTTTTACTTCATTTTCAATTCTATTAAAACCTTCGTCAATTAAATCTTGTGGTGATGAAATAATATTACTTTGACCACTTTTAATTGAATTTGGAATTTTATCTTGCTCTTGTTTATAGAATTCGAAGACGGAACTTTCATTTTCTAGGTCTCGTACAGTCAGAGAAAGTGAATGATGTTTTCCTTTATCAGTTATTTTAATCAGACCACGTTGAGGTGATTCAACATATCCCGCTTTTTTTAGATATGTCTTACCCCAAGCGATTCTGTTATCAATGACTAAATCCCCAGATTTAGTTTGTTGTTTTAATTGTTCTGCTGTCAGTTCAGAATAAAATCTGTTTTTTACAGCTTCAATAAGTTCTCTATGACTATAAACTTTTTCATCTTTTAGAACTTCAAGAATCGGAATAAATGTTTCGTTAAATTTTGGTATTTCCATTGTCTGTTTTTCTCGTTCTTTAAACAACTACCACGAGCGGAAGTTAGATTTACGAAGTTACATAACCCAATTTCGTTTGTACACATCCATAAAGCTGCGCCCTTTTCTTCCCTCAAAACTACAAAACTTTCGCTGTTCATACAACTATATGTATTGAAGTTTGTATCTCCGTACATGTATTGTTCTAAAAAATTGCCGATTATTTGACCAACAGTTGCGGCTGTTGGGTTCTGTTTTTCAAAAAAAATCTACTCTTAAAAACTTACAAGAAAATTTCTAGTTGTTATTGACCACTAAATATTATGTTTTCATAATGGCATTGTCACTCATAGATTGAGGTCCTCGTTTATTCTCAATATAGAGTCTATACAGCATATAAAGACAAGCTGCCAATATTACGACTATTCCAAACTGATTTTGATACGCCGGATGTTCAGGAGGTTTGATTTTGCCTAAAAAGGTCTGAATGATAAAACTACAGATATTGAATAAATGTACATGTATGACGATATAGAGGATTGTATGTAAACTTTTTTTAATCCAGAGAACAAATGGTATTAAAACAATAAATGTAAATGTAAAAACACCATGTATAGTTCCGCCAATCTGTAAAGGATCTTCGAAATTTATTGTCTCGCCATGGCTGTGGAATCGAAGATACACAAACAGTAAATGAATTAAATGATTGAGGCTGAACATTGTCATTAACAAAAGAAAAATCTCTTTTTTCTTATCATTGACATAAATTTTTTTGAGACCATAATATCCAACCATCAGTAAGGTCATGAGAATGAGTGCTGATGAAATTCTTCCGGCAATACGAGCACATTTGTCAAAAATAAATTGTGATTTGATTGCAAAAAAATTACTCGCATCAAATGTCGAAGTCCAAACTGACCACAAATAGATTAATATTTCTATGCAACAAATCATTGCAAGCCAATAAGGCATTTGTTTTCTCGTGAACATAAGAAGCCTGTCATACGTATGTGTGTGTATAGTTTTTTTCTTGCACTCAGTGTCAAGTGAATAATGTAGCTCAAGTATTTTTACCGCAAACACCTATGAGCATAGTTGTAACCACCCAATCCGCCCTTTTCTTCCCTCAAAACTACAAAACATTGGTAACAATGACAAATCCATTGTGCTAAAATTGCATTATACGAATGCTGAAATATATTTCGGAAATCGCATTGCTCTTATCGTCAATAAGTCCACTTGCTCTCAACCGACATCAGTCTATCGTTTTTGAATTATTGACTACAGAGTTGAGACAAAACTTAGCACATGAATTCCGGGTTCTTTTCCACATTGGTATTGCTCTGTTCACCTCATCGTTTTTATACACAGCCGTGTTGCTTTTTGTTGCTTGATATGGCTTGACCAATCCCTGCAATCATCAAGGAAGCACTTCTTGCCTGCGATACAAAAAAGCAAGAATAGTACAAACTTACCCTCTCTCTTAGTAACTTTGAATACGATTTTAGCAGCATTTTACAGACAAGACTATAACCATGATTCGATTTTTCAGAAATTTTGCGGGGATATTACTGGCTTTATGTGTCTTTGCAGTATGTTTTATCTTGTTCTCGCTTCACACCGCCACGCGCTCGTCAGTGCAGCCGGGCAATGAGTATGAGACCACCTTAGTCAATGACAGTATTTCCATCTATCGCAATAAGTTTTCCATACCGCATATCATCACCAATAATGACGCAGATGGATATTTTGCACTTGGGTATGTGCATGCCCAAGACCGCTTATGGCAAATGGACATAGCACGAAGGGCGGGCAAAGGTCAATTAGCACAAATACTTGGTAAAAAAGCACTTGCTACCGATAAATTCATGCGTTCATTCGATATGCAAACTCTTGCTAAACAGGAGTGGAAGGTGGCGGGCAAACAAGCGCGCACTATTATGGAAGCATA
>JAFLBY010000109.1 GCA_017302855.1 Candidatus Kapaibacterium sp. | reverse complement strand
CACCCCGTTTTCATCACGTCTTTCACGAGCCAAACGAATTCTTTTTATCTGGTTTAGCTGTATTGTTTTTTCTCGGTGACGGCTCCGAAATGTTATGCTGTCGGCATCAATGATAACCGAACGTCGCATATATAATGCAAAAAGCAATCCCAAACCTGACATAATCACGAAAGCAAAGAGTAAGAGCACAAGCGGGTCATCAACAGACATGGACAACTCACCTTGTTGTACCGTTCCCTTAAGTATAGCATATACAACAAGCGCCATAGCATAAATGGCTATGGATTGCCAATAGTAGTTCAATCGTTGCATAAAAATTTTGCCATTGCTCTGATGAGTGTTCATAGTGTCATTATTGGACTAATGAAAGAAATTGTTGTGCTGCTTTTTGTGAAGCGTCCGGTTTTGCCATAGCATGCGCTGCCCGCGACATTGCGCCAAGACGTTCGGTATCATGCAGCAAAGAGAACAGTATTTCCGTAAATTTTTCACGAATATAGCTATCTTCTACCATCAAAGCCGCACCATGTTCTTCCAACACACGTGCATTGTGCCATTGCTCATTATTCGCCGCCGTTGGTAATGGTACTAAAACAGAGGGTTTACCTACATTCATCAACTCGGATACAGTCCCCCCGCCGGCACGAGAAACCACCAAGTCGGCTGCCGCATACATTGTTGCCATATCCTCAATAAATTCATAGATGTGGATATGTGGCGGTACAATGGAAGGTGGGGTAAAATTTCGCCCTGTTTGCCAGATAACTTGCACCGTACTCGGCAAAGTTTCGTCCATAAAACGAAGCATAGCTTGATTCAGTGAGCGCGCACCGAGCGAACCGCCAAACACAAAAACAGTTGGTATTGATTCATCTAAGCCCAAAGCACGGCGAGCTGCTGATTGCTGCGGTAATGATATATTCATCGTATGCCTGACAGGATTACCGAAAGGATACATTCTTTTGTGATAGTCTTCGCTAAAGTGGCGACGTGTTTCCTCAAAAGCAAGAATAATGGCATCGGCTTTTTGCGCCAATAAACGATTAGTTTTTCCGGGCACCACATTCGGTTCAAGCAGCATCATAGGAATCTTTAATTGATGGGCAGCCATACCCGCAGGATAGCTGATATATGTTCCCCCGCATAGGACGCCTGCAACATTATGCTCACGCATCAGACGCCGACATTCCAGCAAAGAACCCACAATACGAAAAGGTAACATATATGAATCCAAGGAACGAAGCCCTTTATAGCCGGTCACGCTAATCGGGTAAAAATCATAGCCGAGTTGAGGAATAATCTTAGCTTCAATGCGATGCGGATTGCCAACCCAAAGTACATGCAATGAAGGCACAAGTGCTTGTAATTCTTCGATAACTGCCACCGCGGGAAAAAGATCTCCACCGGTGCCGCCGGCTGCTGCAAGTATGGTGAGAGAATGCGACATTTTCCTCAATAAAGTGATGTTAAAAAAGATTTATGGCAGTGTATCTGCCTCGACCCGAGCAAAATTACCTAAAGTTTGATTATTTTGGCTGTCAATAAATGAAAAAGGAAGTACAGAATGATGATATTTGCCCTCTGTTTGATAATGGGTATCATTGGTGCAATAGATGCTTTGGGACAAACGGCAACGGTAAGAACACGATTGCAAGATGTTGCCCTTGGTAAACTTCAAGATGTGAAAAGAGATGTGCCGGACTTACTGGCGGAGTATCCGAATGATCCGGGTGTGCACTTTTTGCATGCTGTTGTGCTTGACGATGCGGATAAAGCCGTGCCTATTTACACGCGCATTGTGAATGAGCATGGAACAAGCGAATGGGCTGATGACGCTCAATGGCGCATTGTGCAGTATTATGCCCTTAAACGTGATACAAGCCGTGCACGCAGAGAACTCTACAGATACCGAACCAATTACCCACAGTCCGAGTTCTTACTTGCAGCTATGGAAACCGTGCGTGCAACCGTCGGACTCGGCACACAGCAACAAATATCCAACGCTGCGGATTCCAAGCCGCAAGCGGCACTGAAATCGCAACAATCGGCTGTCGCCACACAAAAACCTCAGACCACAAATACCAATAAAACTGCACCGCAATCCTTAAAACCGGATACATATCCTGCGGAAGAGTCCCCCAAAAAGACTGAAGAACCGCCCAAAAAGGTGGAAGAACCAATAAAACCCGTAAAATACAGTTTGCAAGTAGGCAGCTATGCAACAAGAGAAACGGCGGAAGAAATGGTGGAAGAATTTAGAAAAAAACGATTAAGAGCGGCTCTCTTACAAAAAAATGTCGGTAATGAAAAAGTCTTTGCTGTGATTATCGGTGAGTATCCCAATCGTGAATCCGCCGAAAGAGCAAAAGAAATTGTGCAACGTCAATGCGAATGTGAACCATTTGTCGTTGAAAAATAAAGCTAAAGACAGCCGTCATACTCCTATAATCCAATCAAAGTTATAGATTATGGTATTATGCGTTCATTGGAACTTATTCATTCTTGACTCACAACACTATGCGATTGCTTCTTTTCATACTTTTTTTCTGTGTGCATACCTTTTCACTGACGGCACAGAATGCCGACAGCACGGACAGTCCCAATACTAAATCAGTATTGTTTAAATCTGCCGTTAAACCTATTGAGTCCATAACTAAAGAAGCGATCGCCGATACAATCACGGCAACCACGATGGAAAAAATTGAGGATTATACGGGTACACCGCGAAATTCAGCGTTTTCGCCCGGGCAAGACAGCAATTATTTCAGATTAAAATCTTTGGGTATTCCTCCGGCGACACTTGCGCAACTCCATGCAAAATTGTTTGCTGCACAATGGAGAGCAATGTTAGAAAGAAGATTAAAACCCACATGGGATATTGTTGCCGAAAACCTTGACATTCCTTCCGAATATTATTTACCCTCGGGACGCGAACAAGTGCAACGTGAATTTGCCATTATGCAATCGCAATCACGCCCGCAAGGATTACCACAAACACCAAACACAGGTTTACAAATTCCATTTGGTGTTATTGGAGACTTTTTTGGTTTAACAGAGGATTTTTCGCCTGTTCTTAAATATTCAATAGATTATACCACACCCGTTGAAATTGTGATTTTCTCTTCGAATGCAAAATTGGTTGCGATTGTCTTTAAGGGAGTACAACAACCCGGAACATACAAGTTTACATGGAATGGACGCGATGAACGCGGCAGAAGGATGACTCAAGGTGATTATGTTGCCGAAATTCGCATCGGACAAGAAAAAACTATACGCAAAAGAATTATACTTTAGACTTTTGTTCCACATACCAACATATTGTAATGGCATTACAGCGACCCACTCAATTATCATCCGTAGAAGAATCAAAAAATAAAAAAATAGGATTCAAAGAGCGGTTTATAGCACTCAAAAATCTACCCAAATTATTTTCTTTAGTCTGGGAAATAAGCCCGGCGATGGTGATAAGTACTCTGATATTACGTTTATTACGTGCCTGCATTCCTGTACTATTTATGTATGTCGGTAAATTAATTATTGATGAAATCATCGGGATAGTCAATAATCAGCAAACAATAGCCACTTCGCTTTTATGGTATTATATTGCCCTTGAAGCCGGTATCAGCATTTTCGGTGAAATTATCGGACGCGGTATTTCTCTTCTTGATGCTTTATTAGGCGATAAATTTGCTAATGTAACATCGGTAAAACTGATGAACCATGCAGCAACATTAGATTTAGAGCAATTCGAGGATTCCACCATTTATGATAAATTGGAACGCGCCCGTCAGCAAACATTAAGTCGCATGGAGCTGGTTTCCCAAACCTTTACGCAAGCGCAAGACATCATTACATTAGCAATGCTTGCAGCCGCACTTATGGTTTTCAATCCATGGCTTATTGTTATTTTAGCAGCAGCTTTATTACCCTCATTTATCGGTGAATCTCATTTCAATGCACAAAGTTATTCTCTCCTCTACAGTTGGACTCCTGAACGACGCTTACTGGATTATTTACGCTTTACCGGTGCGAGTAATGAAACGGCAAAAGAAGTAAAAGTTTTTGGTTTATCAGAATTTTTAACTGATGAATATCGAGTTCGCGCCGAAGAATTTTATGAAAAAAACAAACGATTATCATTGCGGCGGGCAAGCTGGGGAACTCTTACCAACACAATAGGGATGGCAGGATATTACGGTGCATACATTTTACTTGTGTGGCAAACAATTTCCGGATCATTAACGATTGGTGATTTAACATTTCTTGCAGGGTCATTTTCTCGTATGCGCGGATTGATGGAAACAATTTTCGGGCGATTTTCTTCCATAGCGCAAAGTGCATTATATTTACAAGATCTTTTCGATTTTTTTGCTTTACAACCGCATATTATATCTCCTGTGAAAGCAGCACCGTTTCCTCGTCCTATTGCACAAGGATTCGTCTTTGAAAATGTCGGTTTTCGATATCATAATTCTGAAAAGTGGGCTTTACGTAATATTTCTTTTACATTAAAACCGGGTGAGAAATTGGCACTGGTCGGTGAAAATGGAGCAGGAAAAACCACATTAGTAAAATTGTTATCACGGTTATATGACCCGACCGAAGGAAGAATACTGTTAGACGGCGTTGATTTACGAGAATATAATACGGAGCAATTGCGTAAAGAAATCGGCGTTATTTTCCAAGACTTTGTCAAATTTCAACTTACGGCTTCCGATAATATTGCTGTGGGTAATATTGAGCATCGTTATGATGAGCCGAGAATTGAATATGCAGCTCAGAAAAGTTTAGCCGATTCGGTCATCAAAAAATTGCCCGAATTATACAATCAAACTCTTGGCAAACGATTTGCCAAAGGCATAGACTTATCCGGAGGTGAGTGGCAAAAAATTGCGCTTGCCCGTGCATATATGCGTGATGCCCAAGTGCGTATTCTCGATGAGCCGACAGCCGCACTCGATGCCAGAGCCGAGCATGATGTCTTTGAACGATTTACCGGATTAATGGACGGTAAAACCGTTGTGCTTATCTCCCACCGTTTTTCCACAGTACGTATGGCAGACAGAATATTGGTTCTCGAAAATGGAATGATGAAAGAATTAGGCAGCCACGAAGAATTACTGGAACAAGGCGGACATTATGCAGAGTTATTTTCTTTGCAAGCCGCAGGATATAAATAAAGAATATATCATTGTTGAATAATAAGTCATTTAATTAGTAGTGTTATAATGAAAAAAAGCAAAATTATCCTTATTATTACATTGTTTCTTCTGGGCAAATATCTCCATGCACAGCCATATATTTCCGGGCAAACATATTGGGGAACACGTCAGTATATTGAATATCAGCCGGGTAATCTACCATTGATTATATCTGTGCCTCATGGCGGATATGAACAACCATCGGATATCCGCGACCGTCAATGTGAAGGCTGTGCTTATGTGCAAGACGCATTTACACAAGAGTTAGCACGCACTATCCGTGAAATTTTTGTAAAAGAAACGGGGTGCTATCCATATATGATATATAATCGTATTCATAGAAAAAAACTTGATATGAATCGTGATATTATTATGGCAACAGACAGTAATTCTTCGCTTGATGTTTATTGGCATGAATATCATAATTTTATTGATTCTGCAAAAAAACACATCACATTACATTTTGGTAAAGGATTATTTATTGATCTTCATGGGCATGGTCATACAAAACAAAGAATCGAATATGGGTATTTACTGTATGATAGTCAATTGCGTGAAAGTGATTCTTTGATGAATACCGCTGCAAGAATACGTGTAAGTTCGATTGAATCTCTTGCCGGAAATAATGCTATGAATACAACACATGCCGAACTAATAAGAGGAAACGAAGCATTGGGGACGCAATTTGCAGAAAGAGGATATCCCGGAGTGCCAAGTAAACAAGACCCTTTCCCCTTAATTGGTGACCCTTATTTTAATGGTGGATATAATACATATTACCACGGTTCATCCCCGGGTGGTACCATAGACGCAATTCAAATGGAATTATATTCTGATATTCGTTTCGACAGCGTGAAGCGCACTCAATTTGCACGCAATTTTGTTGCTGTAGCATTGCAATTTCTGGATCGTCATTATTTTCCCGGTTTTTCAGGATCGCCATGCAGTATGACCGGTATATATGACAATGCTATATCCATGCAATCATTCCGCATAGTACCAAACCCTACATCTACCTTGTGTACTGTTTATTATACTTCATTTATACATACAGAACTTACTTCATTGACAGTCTATAATATTTTTGGACAACCAGTTTTTCATGAATCTGATATATATAATGGGTATTCGTTTCCTGTACATACATTACCGACAGGGATGTATTCTGTTGTTTTACATAGCCATAATAAAACGCCAATCATAACAACATCTTTGATTGTTCACTAATTATAATTTTTGATAAAACAAAAAAATCTAAAAATTATAATTTTACAGAGCAATTTATGCATACAGTTTTTCATGGTGGATGTAGAGTAAAATATAAAAATGTAGTATGAAAATATACCCTATTATTTTCCCCTTTATCAGTGACAATGAACTTCAATATTTGCCCATCATTATTACGACTTCTGAAGCAATGAGAGCATGATGTTCCGTAATACTTTACGAGTACATTTCTATAGATTATTTTCTATGCCTTATTTTTGTATGATGATTGGTGTGGTCAACAATGATTTTTTTTGACTAATTTTTACATAATACACCCCATTTGCTAAATTTTCATTCTCAATAAGGCAATCAACGACTCCCTGCTCTCTTACGACATAATTCACAGGGCTGATATCTTCACCGAATTGATTAATTAGAGATATTGATTCTATATCTTCAGTATCAATATTCACGGAAAATGTATGACCGACAGGATGAGGGAAAAGCTTATAATCATTGGGTTTATCATCAAAAGAAGTTACTTTTGTTATTGGTGTTTTCATCAATAAAAGGTCTTTTTGTCCTTTGTTGGGCATATATCTGTCACAAATGTACAAATCGCGTAAGCCGTCGCCATTGAAATCGGCAGCAATAATCCCCAAAGCATCACGCACATAATATTCTTCAAACACATCTAAAGTGTTATCAGTAAAATTTCCATTGCCATCATTAAAATAACATTTTATATGAGCACCAAAGACATTAGCAAGAAGTAAATCCATATCGTTATCGCCGTCCACATCTTCAAATATTGCATCTATTGTATGATCTTCATCAGCAGGTAATTGTGCTCCCGTTTTATCAGTGAAAATTCCATTACCATTATTGATGAGCAATCTATTTTGTCGATCTTTTCCGGGTGAAAATCCAACATTTGCCAAAAATATGTCCATGTCTTTATCGCCATCAATATCTGCAACGCTGACTTTTCTTGTTTCGCTGTTCATGTCCTTCGGTAAATTCGTTTCTGTGACCTTCGTAAAATAGCCTTGTTCATTACCAATATACAATTCATTGCCATCTTCATTTCCTTCAAACAAATCAAGAATTCCATCGCCGTTTATGTCAACAAAAGCAAGGTCTTGTGTTGTTTTTTCATCAGAGGGCAAACGATTGTTTTCTATAGTAAAATTTCCTTTTCCATCATTGATAAGAACAGTATTTTTGCCCTTATTGCCTAAAATAATATCAGGGAATCCATCACGATTAATATCTGCTGTTGCTACAGCATTTGCTTCACTGTCAGGTAATATAAAAGGGGCATTTGTAAAGCCGCCTTTTCCATCTCCCAGATAATATTCATGCACTTTTGTTTTTCCCATGACAATATCGTCTTCACTACAAAAAATCAAATCAACAAATCCATCTCCATTAAAGTCAGCATAGGCAATATCCTCACTGTCACGGATAATTTGTGGTAACTTCCCTGCTGTTCCATTCTTAAAATTTCCTTTGCCGTCATTAATAAGAATAGTATTTGCTTGAAATTCATTGGCTAAAACGATATCAAGATCCTTGTCGCCGTCCACATCAACGGCAACGACATCCATACTTTGCCCTTTCGCTCCATTATTAGGTACATTTGCACTGGCATCGGTAAAAATTTGACCATACGCAGTACTCGAATAACATAAGCATAATGTAATAATGATTGTTTTCATATTCTACAACATTTTTTGTTTATAATAAATTTCTTTTTTGTTTTTTTATTGGGTGGGCTTGAAACGCTCATCACTATAGAATGTTACATCTGTCCTCAGTCCTCAAATACTATTTTAACGTTCCTTTAACATTCTTTAGCTCAATGTGGCGAAATGTGCATAATATTGCCAACTATGGTAAGAATATATGAGCAGAATCTCTCAGCTTTACATTATGATATTTGGTGTAAGATTGGTACTTTTGCTCTCAACTTATTAGGTACTTGATTATTGAAAGTCATAATGATGGATAGTACAGCTTCTTCTTCCAAAGGGATAATTGAAGCATATTTTCGTCCGAAGAAATGGGAATATATCGCTGACAAGACAATCTATGACTTTATGGGTATTCGCCTGTATAAATCCATTATGCCTCTTTCGGGCATGACCGAGAAAAAAACGTATCTTACATTAGCTGACTTACAACTCTATGATCGCAAAACTCGCTCTTATGAACTCCGTCATTGGTTGGGTATAGTCGGTACTCTCCTCATTGCTTTGATCCTACCACACTCTTACACTGTGTTTGACTATTGTTTTTTGCTCTTTCTGACACTTGTTTTTAATGTCTATCCCATAGCACTTCAACGCCACAACAGAATACGTATTTACCGAATAATCAATATGTTAAAGAACAAATCCGCATAAGACCTTTTGTCGTTAAAGGGGACTTCACCTCCGTGCTGTTGTAAAGAAAACCTCATATTATGAATTGATAATATTGCCGTAACATTGGCGATACACTGCCTTGGTAATTTTGTGACTGTTTAGTAAATATGTCGCAACCGTGTGGGGAAAAAGCGTGAGCGACACACATTAGTTCATTTTATGGAGGAAGCGTAGCCATGAGCCAACGCATTATCAGTTTTTTCATTCTCTTCAGTTGTTCAGTAACCGCAGCATTTTCTCAAGATGCTATCATCAGCGGTAAAATCACCGACGGTTCCACAGGCGATATCATGCGCAGCGTGACGGTGGAGTTATTAACCAAAGATAAACAAAGCACAAAAAAAGGTGCATATTCCGATGTGACCGGAAAATACACCATTAAAAAAGTGCAACAAGGTGTCTATTCTTTGCGCTTCCGTTATGTGGGCTATGAAACCAAACTCATTGAAAATGTTGAAGTGCCAACAGGAAAAAATGTCACGGTCAATGTCACATTATCTCCCGAAACTAAAAAATCCGAAGAAGTTGTTGTGACCGCTCGTGCCAATAAAGAATCCAAAGAAGCTGTTTTAGCCCAAAGAAAAAATTCAGCTCAGGTCAGCGATGGTGTCGGACAGGAAGAAATTGCCAAATTACCCGATGGTGATGCCGGTCAAGCATTAAAGCGTATTACAGGAGTTACCGTTGTGGGTGATAAATTTGTGTATGTACGCGGCGTAAGCGAACGCTATAATAATACGACCTTAAACGGTGCTGCTCTTACCTCAACCGAACCCGATAAAAAAGCTTTTGCTTTTGATATGTTCCCTTCGGAATTTTTGCAAAGTGCCAATGTTATTAAATCGTTTACACCCGATATGCCGGGCAATTTTGCAGGTGGTTTGGTGCAATTAAATACCATTGATTTTCCGCAAGGATTTGCTTTTAAAGTAGGTTTATCCTCTGCTTACAATGATAATGTTTCATTAAAAAGCGGTGCATTTCAAACGTACTCGGGTGGTGCAACCGATTGGCTTGCCAGCGATGACGGCACACGTGCTTTGGTGTCGGGTATGCCTTCCACATCCACAGAATTAGATAATTTAATTCGCCGTGCGGGTAATCCCGAAGCAGATAATGGCGCAGCAGCACGTGAATGGATTGCACTTGGCAGATCATTTAATTCCGGCGTATGGAAACAAGATGCAATTGCTGCTCCGATAAATACCGGCACAAGCATTTCGTACAGTAATTTATTTGATATTGCCGATAATGATTTTGGTATTATTGCTTCGGCTAATTATTCGAATGGCTATAATATTAACCAAATAGGTCGCGCAGGTTTATCCGGTGCAGGTAATGAGCAATATAATTATGCGGGCTCGGTATCCACACGCAGTATGGGTTGGGGCGGTTTATTTAATATGGCATATAAACTTGGCGGTCATTCCACAGTATCCTTTAAAAATATTTACAATCAATCTGCCGATGATGAAGTAGTAGTGTTACAAGGTAATGATTATAATCAAGATCGCGAACGCCGTTTTTACAGTGCTCAATTTGTCGAAAAATCATTGTACTCCGGTCAGGTTGCCGGACAGCATAATTTGCCGGGCGATATTTTAACGGAATGGAATGGCGGCTTTTCTCGCAGCACACGTAATGAACCGGATTTGCGCCGCTTGCGCTATTCACGTCAAAATAACAATGAATTATTTTCTGCTGATGTGCCAAGCGAAACAGCCAAAGGTGACGGTACTGTTGCCGGACGCTTCTTTTCCGATTTAATTGACAATGCTTATACGGCAGGTTTGAATATCACCATACCTGTATCCACAGCAAAAATTAAAACAGGGGCTTTACTCGAACGCCGTGACCGTGAATTTGGCGCACGTTCTTTTACCATTATTCAAAGTAAATCTATTTTCCCCGATGTTGATCCAGAAGGTATAAATCTTACCGCTTCGCCTGATAAATTATTCGATTCGACTAATTTCCGTGCAAATGGCTTAGGTATTGCCGAGGATTCAAAAAAATCCGATCAATATGCGGCTGATGAACAATTAAATGCCGGCTATGCAATGGTTGATATGCCTTTTAGCATCGGCGATGAGAATTTCCGCATTATTACCGGAGTACGTGTTGAAAATAATACGCAACGCTTACCGGCGGTTTATACTGGCGATAATCAATTAATTTCCATTGAAAGAAATACAACAGATATTCTTCCCGCATTAAATCTTATTTGGAAAACATCAGAAAATACGAATGTACGTGTATCGGGTTCACAAACCTTAACTCGTCCCAATTTACGTGAATTTGCGCCATTTGCCTTTTTCGATTTCCAACGTCAAGCACGTGTGCAAGGTAATACGGATTTACAACGCGCACTTATTTGGAATTTCGATGCACGTTATGAATATTTCCCTCGCCCGGGTGAAGTACTTTCTGTCAGTACATTTTATAAAAGCTTCCAAAATGCAATTGAAGAAACAATTTTACCATCAAGCAGCAATCCTGTCTTTTCATTCCAAAATGCTTCCGGCACTGCATTAAATTATGGTATTGAGTTTGAATTAAGAAAACAACTCGGATTTATTGCAGAGGATTTAGAAAATCTCGGCGCATCGGTGAATGTATCATTGATAAATTCAGAAGTGAATGTGCGTCAAGGTAATCTTAATGATACACGTCCTATGTGGGGACAATCACCATATTCGATTAATCTCGGATTATTCTATCAACATCCCGATATAGGCACGCAAGTAAATGTAGGATATAATCGTTCCGGTGAGCGCATTATCCAGGTAGGGCTTTTGGGCAGCTATGATTTTGCAAATCCTCATGTGTATGAACAGCCGCGTGATGTTGTTGATATTTCACTTTCTCAGCCAATTATTGCAGGATTAGAAGCACGTTTGGTTGTACGTGATGTACTCAATCAAGAACTTATTTGGTTACAAGGAGGACGTAATGTTGCTTCTAATTTACGCGGTCGCACCCTCAATTTCAGTATCGGATTTACATTATAATTTTTCATGTTTCATTATTCGGGGCTTTTGTCCATGAAATCATTGATTCTTTTTGCAAGTGCCGTTTTTTCCGTTTTTACGCTTGCTGCTTCGGCACAAAACGGACCTAAAATTACAACACCGGCGGCTAATGCCACTTTAAGCGTGGGGCAATCATACACCATTCGCTGGGATACAACAAATTCAGCTCGCGGCACACGCTATTTTATCGAATTTTCTGTTACAGGAGAATCAGGTCCATGGACACGCATCAAACGCCGTGATCCGGTCACACAATTACCCGTGGATTGGGTTCATAATGATTCCGGTACTGCATCAGCGGGTTCAAATCGCGGCAGAGGCGAAGCACGTTTTGCTTTCCGTCCCACCGCAGCAGGCGAAGAATGTTATTTGCGCCTTGTTAATCGTGCAGAACCGACTATTATAGGATTAAGCGATAAATTTTCTATTTCTCCACCGCCGAAACCCATTAAAATTGATGAATATTTGCCGCAAAGCATAACAGGTAATGTGACTGTTCCTTATGTGCAAGGAAAAATCTATGGCTTACGCGGTTATACAT
>JAFLBY010000108.1 GCA_017302855.1 Candidatus Kapaibacterium sp. | reverse complement strand
AACCTATTTTAACAGAGGAAATGGCTTTACGTATGGCTGATACCTATAATGGTGAATTACGGCAATCCGCTGCATATACGGCGGCGGCACAAGCCCTGCGAGGGGCATCGCTCACTATCCCCAAAACAGATATAAGTATGGAATATGGCAATGTCAATACTTTTAATACAGATACAAAAATATCTATAGAACAAAGATTTGCATTTCCTACATTCTATAGTGCACAAAATAAATTAGCTACAGCCCACGCAGAAAGTATTGCCGAACAAGAACGTTTAACAAAAGCAGATATATATAAAAAAGTGAAAATGTCGCTGCTCATGCTTTCACGGCTTGAACAAGAAAAAAAATTATTATATTCTATGGATACCATGCTTTTGCGTATATTGACTTCCGCAGAACAACAATTATCCGTCGGTGATATTTCTATGATGGAAAAAAATGCAGTGTTATTGCAAAAAAATTCCCTTTATACACAAATACAAGAAAATAGAGCTTCGATTGCTTTTTATAAAAGTGAATTAGAAGTACTCATTGGTTCTTTTGATTCATTTTCCGTGCCGTCACTGACAGTACGTGCCTCCATGAGTGACAGTACCGTGTTTTTACATCCCTTTGAATCGGTGGCACAAAAAGAACAAGAGATTGCATCCGCACAGTATAGCGTCGAAACATCATTATTATTACCTGATATTCGTGTAGGATATATCAATCAATCATTTGTCGGTTGGCAAAGTGAGGGCGGCGCAGAGCGATTTTATAATGCACGACAAAGATTTTCTTCCTTGACTATAGGAGTATCTGTACCGCTATTTTTTACGGCACAACAAGCAAAGCGTGAATCGGTGGCAATACAACAATCGGCGGCTGAATTACAATTACTGCACAGAACACGCATACGGCGGCACGCATTAAAGCAATTAAGCGAAAAGCAACGCACACTCCGTTCTTTGATTGATGAAATGGAAAATAGTGCTTTACCTGCTGCCCAAGATATGGCTCTCCGTGCACAACAAGCATGGAATATCGGCTCATTATCATTATTTGAAATGGCATATATACAACAAAATGCGTGGGAATATCAAAAAAAATATATTCAAAACCTCGCTGAGTATAATACAATCCTTATTGACATTGAATTTTGGAATTTTTCACGTTAACTATATCTACAATTATGAAAACATATTATCTTATACTTTTGACTCTTATTTTATTTGTTGTATCATGCACAGATACACAACAGAATATACCTGCGGAAAAGACCGCCTCAGCATCCGATATTGTTTCGGTGACAGAACAGCAAAAAAACAATGCAGGCATAAAATCTGCATTGCCCGTGATAAAACCATTAACGGCATTATTACATGTGAACGGCTCCGTTGATGTTCCGCCGCAATCATTAATTTCTCTTAGTGTACCATTAGGCGGATTCCTCAAAAATGTGACGGTGTTGCCCGGCAGTTTTGTGAAAAAAGGACAAGTCATTGCCACGATGGAAGATATGGCATATATCGAATTGCAACAGCAGTATTTGACGGCGCGTACTAAATTAGAGTATTTTGAAAAAGAATGGCAAAGACAGCAAGAATTATCGAAAACAAAAACAGCCAGTGAAAAAACAGCGCAGTTTTCTCAATCGGAATGGCAGACACAAAAAATAACCGTCAAAGCATTGGAAGAAAAAGTACGTTTACTTGGCATACAACCCGATAAATTGCAGGATAATACTATGTCGAGAAGTATTTCGATATATGCACCAATTTCAGGATATATTTCTACCGTAAAAGCAAATATTGGAGCATATATTCCCCAAGGTGATATTATTGGGACATTAGTTGATCCATCTGATATTCATGCAACATTAACCGTGTTTGAAAAAGATATTGCCTCAATAAGCATTGGACAAAAAGTACGCATACAAAAAGCGGATAATCCGAATATATTCTATGAAGCAACCGTTTTTCTCATTTCTCATAATGTGGATGAACATAGAAGTGCGCGTATTCACTGTCATTTTTTGGAAAAACATGAGGAATTATTACCCGGAATGTTTCTTTCTGCCGATATAGAAATACCAAAAAATAATTGTGTGACCGTATCCGAGAAAGCTGTTGTACGGAAAGGCAATACCGAAGGTGTTTTTATTGAAAACGATGCAAATACATTTGCCTTTGTCGCCGTAAAAACGGGTATAAGACATGCCGGAGAAGTCGAAATCACGGCTACAATTTCGGACAAGGATATACGCGATAAACATATTGTCATGCAGGGTGCATATTCTTTACTTGGCATTATGACCAATAGCGGTGGTGAATAATGGGGTAGCCATTAGAGCTAGTTTGTTTGATGTGTATGTAGAAGAAGTTTTGTAGTTTTGAGAGAACATTGGGTGATGAAATTCTATCATAAATATTTCTACTGTGTTTATGCAGACGAAAAAAGCATGTTGATAAAAGTCCAATGATAATACTGTTACAATAACAATGAACTTGTCTAAACAATATGCAAATAGCTTGTTGGGAATGGCTCGCATAATCAGAAATTGGCATAGAGGCAATTGCAATTATCCGTAGGGCAATAATGGCAAAATATCAGAATAAATATCGCAGCGAATCGGCACGGGCACAATGGTGGGATTATGGCAATGAGGGTGCCTATTTTATTACCATCTGTACCAAAAACAGGGAACATTTTTTTGGGGAAATTATCAATGGCATCATGCATTTGTCGCATTTGGGTGTATTGGCGGATGTATTTTGGCACGAAATCCCCCATCATTCCCCAAATGTGAAATTGGGGGCATTTGTGGTTATGCCCAATCATATTCATGGAATTTTGATATTGAACGGTAACGTTGGGACGTTGAACGGTAATGTAGGGACGTTGCATGCAACGTCCCTACGACAACAACAACAACGACCATCGTCATTGTCACAACCGCCCAATCCGGAAACCATCACCAAAAATCAACAAATGGCGAATATTTCGCCGCAATCCGGTACGGTTTCTGCCATTATTCGTGCATATAAATCTGCCGTAACCAAGCACGCCAATCGTTTGGGCATAGAAAATGGTTGGCAACCCCGTTTTCATGATCATATCATTCGCAATGACATCGAATATCAACGTATTCATAATTATATTGTGAATAATCCTCTCAAATGGGAAAAAGATACATTATTCAAAAACAAAAACTATGATGAATAACATAGGCAAATTAGAAAGAGAAACCCAAAACAGGGTAATAAAATTATTCCAGAAGGAATTGGGATATGAATATCTCGGCAATTGGGAAGAAAGGGACAATAATAGTAATATGGCGTAATTACTCTGTTTTCTTCCTTCGTCAGTGATGCAGTAAAAATGTATTAATAATCGTTCAATATGAGAAATCAAATACTATACAGATTTTACAAAATAGACTAATTGTGTAAAATAGAGATACCTTTTTAATTTACAGAGATACCATTCAAACTATTGTTGTATTACCCCACAAAAACAAAAAAAGACGGTAGAAACCGCCTTTTTTTTGATACGCAATGAAGCAAAGAATATTGAAATATTCTTAGCTGAGTTTTGCACGAATTTTCTTTTCGGACATACCGCGCAAGTAGTATAATTTAGCACGACGCACAGAACCATTACGCACAACGGTAAGGTTTTGGATTGTTGGTGAGTGAAGAGGGAAAATACGCTCAACGCCCACACCGTTCGATACTTTACGAACGCGGAATGTTTCGTTCACGCCTGAACCACGACGTGCTATTACGATTCCTTGAAAATTCTGAATACGCTCTTTTTCACCCTCGATAACACGAACAGCAATGTTCACTGTGTCACCGGGACGAAAACTCGGCAACTCAACGGGTTTACCGTCATTTTTGGTAGCGCGGATTTCAGCAGCTTTTGCCATTGTCAACTGCTCAACGAGTTTTACTTTTTGCATTGTTAGATTCTCCGTCAGAAATATAGCTTGCAAAAATACGGTATTCATTTGTTTTAACCAAAGTTATCTGTTCTTTTCTTGTAAGTTCTGTGTCCGCATGGTTCTCATCCAAGCCTTTTGGATACGATAATGCTGCGATAATTTGTGATGTCCCATTTCACATATTCCCGAAATTCATACCCTCTTTTTTGATAGTAATCAATGAGATGCAATGCTTGCTCGGAAGTGTCTAATGCCAATTCTTTTGCATCATTATGTGCTGCGATTGCTTCTGCTAAGTCCATCATAACACTGCCGATACCATGTTTCTGTAGCGAAGGATGCACAGCAAATTGACCAAAATGCCAGACATCCGGACGACGATAATAGTCGCAATGTGATGTCGATGAGGATGGGTAAAGGGTCAGGGTAGCCACAAGCTGTTTGCCATGTTCTGCCACAAATGTATAGCCGGACAAACACCGCTCCTTTGTTGTTGCGCTGTCTTGATGTGTAGCAAGAAAACGAAGTCCCATCTCGGCAAGCGGTTGATATGACCGATGGAGGAGTGATGTCATCTGCTCGAAAGAATCCTCTGTTCCCAAAGGGCGAATATTGAGCTTTATGCCCAATCCATCAATACTATAGACATACGGCAACTGCGGCGCTTCAGCTATCATAGTAATTTCTCTGCCTCCTGTCGTATGATCTCTGCTGCTTTGGAAGTCTGCTCTTTGCTGATTTGAAAATGAAATACCGCGCGATATAATCCGGGACGACCTCTCGAAATCAGAATGCCTTTTTGTTTGCAGCGTTCCGTAAAATCCGGCGCATCATGGGCAAGTTTAAAAAGGACAATATTGGTTTCCGGCATTGTCACATCAATAGCTTCGGACTCATTGAGTATATGAGCAAACCGAGAAGCATTCTCATGATCTAAGGGCAATAATTCCCGATGATATTTGAGAGCATGAAGTCCGGCAGCCGCCAAAATACCCGCTTGTCTCATGCCGCCGCCTAACATTTTACGCCATTTTCTGGCAGCAGTGATATGGGCTTGTGAGCCGACAATCAGTGAGCCGACCGGTGCGCCCAATCCCTTCGATAAACAGACGGATAATGTATCGAATGGCGCTGCATAGTCGGCAATGGAAATCCCAGTTGCTGCTTCCACATTCCACAACCGAGCGCCGTCGCAATGGAAAGCACAATTGTTGCGCTGTGCCACAGCAGCAATTTCCATAATATTTTGTAAAGAAATTATGGTGCCGCCATGCCGATTATGGCTATTTTCCAAACAAATAACTGCTGTGCGAGGGAAATAATAATCTCCCGGTCTTATGGCATATTCTATGTCTTCAGCACGCATTTCTCCTTTGGGAGAAGGCACACAATGCAATTGCACACGAGCAATAAGTGATGGCGCGCCCGTTTCATAATGGAAAATATGCGATTCACCTTCTACGATGGCTTCATCACCGGCATGGGAATGTAACGCTAAACATATTTGATTGCCCATTGTGCCCGAAGGAACAAATAAAGCAGCTTCTTTACCGAGTAATTCTGCGCCATAGTGTTCTAATTCATTTACGGAAGGATCTTCGGAAAATACATCATCGCCAACATTGGCATTGGCAATAATGCTGCGCATTTGTGCTGTCGGTTGCGTAACCGTATCGCTGCGAATATCAATTATCATGGTTAAATATTTTTTGTGAATAATGTATAGTGAAGAAGCAGATTGGTTTTGAATTTTTGGTGTTACAATTTCTTACAAATCAAGAAATTATCTACAATCAATTTTATAGTACTTTAAAATTTAACTATTATCATTCTTTTTTTTATATGTCGGTATAAGTAGGCGCCTATATTTAAAATTCAAACATTGTCATGGTCAATCCCACATAGGGCAAAGCAATGCGTTCCGATGGCACTAATTGATCTGCTCGCCAAGAATCTTCCGATGAAATAGTGCTTACATTGCCGACAGTTGGTTGTGTGGTCAGTAAAGTACCGATAACTAAATCACCGCGTCGAAAAACCCTAATGCCAAGTCCTGCAATATAATGTCCTAAAAATTCCCGTGAACGAGTAAATACTATACCACCTTGCATACTTAAACGTGACCAAAAGCGTTTATAAAAACGTGATTGCCATGGCATTTCATTATATGTCCAAAGAGGGTCACGCCCCAAAAAAAGATTTAATCCCAAAGCTGCTGCCGGAAATATTTCTGTTTCGGATGGTTCAAGAGTTAATACTTTATCATCAAAAGAAAGAAAACGAGGTTTATCGCGAGAGGATAATCCTACGCATAAGCCCATTCCTATATAATCACGATGGAAATCCTCACCGGGTAATGGTATTATGGATGGCTCTATTGTTGAATTATAAGGTAAACGAAAATATTGTGCTCGTAAAAAATAGTGTGGAATATTGGGCAATGGCTCATTCGACAGATAGACTGTGGTATTATTATTCGGCGAAAATAAAGAAGTAACTCGATCGGCTAAAGAGTATTGTGAAGAAAAAGGAGGAAGTGCTCGTAATTCGACAGAATAATGTTCATTGGGATTATCGTCGAACATTATAACGCACACAATTCCTTCTTGAAGTATGGTATCCACTATTTTTTTTGTACGTGTGTCGAATATACCCCATTCATCTGTTTGTCCCACGCCATTAAACAGTACAATATAATCGGGTTTGCGATTAATGTCCGTTATTTTGGAAAAATAGGTGTCGAAAAGATGAGTTGTTTCAAAAAATGTATAAATAAAGTCTATAGAAGGATTTCCTTCCATACGTGAATGTAATGCGAAAATATCTTGCACCGGCAATAATGTCCCTTCTGCGTCGGTATTCATTGATCGGGCATATAAAGGAAACTTTATGCACATAGAGCATAGAATTATGATGAGCGTCACCATATAATAATGATGAGATTGTACCGAAGTTTGTTCAGATTTCATATCAAATAGTTGAAAATAATCACGGTATATGAATAAATTTTGAAGGTAATTGTTTACCGAGAACAAAACATGCGGCATTACTCTCCGATGAATAATATTGTTCTGCATTGAAATGAAGAATGGTCGTAAATCCATTAGCAAGCCAAAAGCGCAAAGCCGGATAATTTTTTAAGGATACCCGCAACGACATTTTATTTATAGTATCAATTGATAGCTTTTCTTCGATTGATGTTATGAATGTTTTACCAATATTTTTTCCATGATATTCGGGATGCAATATCATGGCGCTTATCCACAGAGTTCCATTGTCGGGATAATGAGCAATACACTGAAAATAGCCCATAATCCGGGATGTTTCATTGTTTTTAAGACAATAGCAATAGGAGGCATAGTGCATATCATGTTCTGTATGATATATTTTGCCCAATATTTCTTGATAATATTCTATTTCACGTCGAATAAAATTTTCATCTACATCATAGAGATAATGGCAAGCATTATATAATGCTGTTATTTCATCGGCATCATCAATTTTTGCACGCACGACAGTCCATTCGTCGGAGCATTGCCATGTTACGGGTAATATTTGTTTATTCGTCATCGTTGAACGCTGAAATAATGTATTGTTCCATATTTTTTTGAATATAGTCCATATACACCATTAGCATAAGAGGACACATTCACTATTTTTTCAGGATTTTCCTGCAAATATTGTACAGGCATTTTTTCTCCCAGAATAGAATAAATTGTTAACTCCTCATCGTCCATACCTTGAATATACAGTGCTGAGCGTGTGGGGTTTGGATACACATTCACGCCATTATGTTCATTTGTCATTGTCACCGATGCCGTTGCGCCAATGACTATATCATCAATATACCAGCCGTCAAGTTCTTGTGATAAGTTGGAACGGAATCGGAAACGTGCCAATATAGTATCTGCACCCGACAAACTCACTATTTCATGTTTCCAATCATCTGCTGCTAATATGGTATCTGCCCAAGGAGCGAATTGTGAATTATTAAATGCTGCCACAAGTGTCCATGTGCGTCCCATGTCTGTACTTTGTTCAACGATGCCCGAATCGGTAGGATGAATAATTGCTGCATGACGGAATGACATACGTGTTGAGCCACCTTGAGTCAATACAGGAAATAATGCTATACTGTCACGCATACTGCGTCTATATCTTCCTTGCGGAGATTCTGTTAATGAGTTTGCGCTCGCATAGCCGACATTTGCCAAGCCCCATGCGGTTGAAGTCCAATATTTGCGCAATGTTCCCTCTTCAAAATTATCTGCATAATTATCGGAAATCGCACCTGTATAGAGAAATATCGCATTGCTTTGCGCACTTTCATTGGATGGCGTTTCACTGTCACGAAGTGTGACACTATAAGAATACCAACCACGAACAGGCGGTGTATCATTTATCATAACCGTTTTACCGGCATCTGTGGATGCAATGTCTATTTCTTTGATAAAAATGCCATCACGGTATAGAGCCACAGCGCGTGCATTTACCATAAGGGTGGTGCTGTCTAAACGATAAAGGGGAAGTGCTACACTTAAATTGACATTCACATCTTGAGAACCTTTGGCTTGCAGTAAACGAGGAGTACCCGGCTCACGTGAACCTCCGGAAAAAGCTCTCGAATACACATACGCACTTGAATCACCATCGGCAACGATACGCAATGAATAATCATAACGCTTAAATTTCTCTAAACCTGTATCTAAAAAACTCGTTGTAGTGCGCGGAAACTTTTGCACACTTTTACCATCGCGCATTAATTCATATTCATAGTCACCAATGGGTTTATTAAATCCTCGCATAGTTACTTCAGCCCAGTTCAATTGAATAGCGGTGCTGTTTTCCGGTAATGTTTTGGCTATAAAGCGCGGTGGGGGAATTAACCCATTAACATTTACTATTGCCGTAAAAACATCATTGTCATTGATGTTTTGGCGAGCATTGCGCATATCCACCCATGAAGGATAGACAATGCCATTATGGAAAGCACAACCATTATAATCTCCGGCAAAGCCATTACCTTGAAACGGGTTTCTTCGTAAATCGCTTTCGGCATCCGATATGCGTTTATCATACCATGTGTCGCCGCCATCACTCGAATAACTGACATAACAACTTGTGAGTATATTCGCCGGATCGTCGCGGCTGTCCAAATACATGACCGCCAAATCACCATTGGAAGGATCGAGTGCTATCCATGACCAGAACTGATCATTTTTTGTGTCGCTATGGACAATCTTCGCCGCACTCCATGTATCGCCGCCATCTGTACTTCGTGAAAAATAGACATTTGGTATGGAATCCGCTGCCCATACAAGATAGAGCCACCCCTTGCGATTGGGGGTATATATATCGCACACAATAGAGGGATATGATTCGGCACGAACACGACCTTTGACTGTGTGGCGTATGCCTTCATTGATTCGGCGAGCTGTGCCCAAAGGATTATATCTCTGGATGATGCGTGGTGCGCTGAATGTTTGTGCGCCATCGGTGGATTTGGCAAAACCCACGCCCTTCACAATACCATGATTCCATACCACATAGACCTCACCCATTGGTCCCGTGATGGTCAGCGGAAAACTTTGACCAAATGTTGTATCCTCAGAAGTACCCGGTAATCTTTCACTTACTCGTAGAGGAGTGCTCCATGTTGTTCCTTTATCCGTTGAATACGTATTCACAATTTGTGTGGAAGAATCTCGACCTATCACTCGTTTCCACGGAGTATAAACTCTGCCGAAATATGGTGAGGTGGGTGAATTATCCACATGTACATAATATTTGTCTTCAAAATTGGAGTCAGGAGTTTGCGGACCGGTATGTCGAATAACCGCAAAATGATTGCCATGTTACTCCTTCGTCTGTGGTGCGTGCTATAAATACGCCATTTTCGGGGGAAGCTGTGGCACGATTGCCAAAACCGCCATACATAAGATATCCGGTACCGTCAGCAGCAAACATAACGGATGGGTCATTACTTGCACTCCAACCTGTGGCAGGAACGCCCAAATTTTTATTCGTCCATGTGCGACCGCCATCAGAAGAAACATATACCCATCGCGCACCATTATCGCGATAATCCACAGCTGCCGCTATCAGATTTTTCGGATTTTTAGGGTTTACCGCTATGGAAGATTCATTTTGTACTATCAGCCCCGAAGCCGGTTCATTCACAATAGTATTCACATCCATAAACTGTGCGGCATTTGCATTATCCGGTAAAACAATTGCCGGCATCATCGGCAAAGACAATGCTTCTGATGATTCGATAATCGGCGTTGGGTTTGCCCATTCCATCCAACGTTTAATCCGTTCGGCGGTTCTCTTAGCTTCTCGCTCGGCTACAGTTGTCTGAGAATAAGCCCATGATGCAAGCCCAACAAACATTATACAAAACAGAAAAATTTTGCGCATATCCTTCTTTCTCCTTGATTGGTATATTGAATACAAAGCAAACTACGAAATATGAATGAAATGTGTACATTTCTTGTTGAAAATACTATTGACCGATATAGATTGATATCATGTTGTGGGGTCGTAAATCTTCTATAATGAAAAATATAACTGAATATTTATTTGTGTTAGCGTGAATTATTTTTTGATGGGTAGTGAGTAAATCTGATGAACCGATTTTAGTTCAATAAAAAAATCTATCATGCTTACAATGCATATTAGCATTTAATGATGGATGTTCTTGATTTTTATGGATTTGATAGATTGAAGTCATCAGAACCACTTATGCCACCGGTGCATTATCGAAAATATCTTACAGTAAATATGTTACATTGGTTCATTTATCATAGGATTGTTTTGTATTTTGCATCAAGTTTTACACATCCGATGGAGAGAATATGGTTTATGTTTTACTGATACTTCTATGCAGCACCACAGCATACTCGCAGTTAGTGTCGCCCCTTTCTACCCCGCCACCTACGGCAACTATGCCTTCATGGTGTAAATACATGTATGCTGAACCATTGAATATGCTCGCCTTAGACAGTGCGTACCGTGAGTATTATGCTCATCATCCATTTGAGAAAAACAATTACACACGCTACTATAAGCGGCTGACTTCCATTGCTCAGCAATATCTTACCCCGGATGGATTTGTGTATCCTAAAGCCTTGGATAATATACAGAATTCAATATCAAAAGGGGAAGAAGCATTGCATCAATCGGCTGAAATACAATGGAAAGCCATCGGACCCAATGAAACATATTTTTCTCCGGAAAGTAATCGCGGTTTGGGTGATTTATGTCCTTGGCAAGCAAATATTTATGCTTTCGATATTTCTGTGACCAATCCCAATATTCTTTATGCTATGGGTGAAACGGGCGGATTGTTTAAGACCACAAACAAGGGATTGCAATGGACACAGCTTGAATCCGGTGTTAACTCCAATGGGGAAGCAGTATGTGTGCATCCAATGAATCCTTCAATATGCTATATCGGTGTTGATGGTGGTGTTTTGCGCACTACGGACGGTGGTAAAACATGGACATTTATCTGGAAAATGCAGGGTGCATGGGTCTATGAAATCAAAGTGCATAACAACAATAATCAGGTTATACTTGTGGGAACAAATAAGGGCTTGTATCGAAGTGATAATGGAGGCACTTCATGGAAGCAGATATTGCCTAATGCGGTATGTGATATAAAAATGGCGTTTGGTAATAATTCCACGTGCTATGCAATGCAATTTGATCCTGCAACCAAACGATATGAGTTTTGGAAATCAACAGATGCCGGCGCTACTTTCACGGTGCAACGTAATGGTTGGCTCAATACAATAACCAGCACCGGCTGTGGACGTATGACCATTACCCCGGCTGATCCAAAACGTATTTATGTTGTGCTTTTAAGTGATTCGTCAAAACCGTATTTGCTGCGTAGTAATAATTATGGTGACACATGGGCTATTACGGCTATTGGCACAACCACTGATTTTCCAATGAATAATGGTCAAGGGTATTATGATTTGGCAATTGCAGCGTCCCATACCAATGCCGATGGTGTTATTGTCGGAACGCAGACTACATATCGTTCGATGGATGGAGGCAAGACATTTTCAGCTGTTGGCGGTTATGCCGGACCATTTCCCATTCACCCCGATTTACAAGATGTAAAATGCACCGGTAAGGAAACATGGATTGCCACCGATGGCGGTTTTACATATTCTACTGATTTTTTTGGCGAGACAAAAAATGCGCAAGCGCGGATAGTAGGATTAAATGGTGCGGATTTTTGGGGCTTCGACAGTGGTTGGAACGACGATGTGCTTGTTGGTGGGCGATACCATAATGGCAATACTGCTTGGCATGAAAACTATGGCACTAAATATTACCGCATGGGTGGCGGTGAAGCTCCCACAGGATATGTGAACCCAATTCTTAACCGCCATACGTTTTTTTCTGATATAGGTTCTTTTTCTATTTCTCCGGATATTAATGGCAATATTATTTCTCATCCGGTGGGTAAGTTTCCTAATGAAAGCTATTATGCGATGGAATATAGTGCAA
>JAFLBY010000107.1 GCA_017302855.1 Candidatus Kapaibacterium sp. | reverse complement strand
TTACGATGCTCATAAACGCGGATAAACGTTTCTTGGAGGGCATCTTGCGCCGCAGCATGATCATTGAGCATTCTTACGCAAAACCTCAAGATATTTTTCGCATAATATCTATACAAAACTTGAAAAGACTCAACATCCCCTTCGCAAAAGCGTATTATCCGCTCGCTTAAATCCATAGGGGGTAATTTGTGTTGAGTGTGCGACATAAGAATTGTTGCCTTTGATTTGTTACTCCGAAAGACACATAAGTTCAAGAATGGTTACAAAACTTAGAGAAATTGCTCTAAACGTACTAATGCATTGCGTACTGAATCGGCAAGCTGTTGGTTTTGAAGAGTGTGTTCACTGCTATCAATCGTTTGCTTGGATAAAGAAGCATTCTCCTTTAATTGCTTATTTTCGTTTTGTACTTCTTCTAACAATAAGTCCTGCTTTGATAACTTTTCTGACATTATTTTTAGTTGTTCCGCCAAGGATGATACTTGAGCTAATGCTGATTTTTTCTCAGATTTTACAAAGTTTATTTCATCGTTAATTGCAGACATCTTTCGCTTTACTGCCACCAATTCATTGTGAAGGTCTGAATCGTCAACATTAAGGGAAAGTTGATTGATATGCTCATTTCCTTGTTGAGAATATTGGGATAATGAAGCGGTAAGCGATGTAAGTTTTGCACTTAACTCTTGAATTGATTTTTCTTTTTGATGTAACAACAATTCATCGGAAGAACGCTCTCTTGTCAAATGTATCATCTGTTCTTTCCACCGCATAGCATTGGCATTTTCTTCTTCGAGTTGTTTCACCATACTGTGAATTTGTACTTTGAGATCGGCAATTTCTTCTTTTGCTTCGCTATTTTTTGCTTTTTCTTGTACAATTTCTTTTTGTAATCTTTCAATTGTTGTTGTTGTACGTTCTTGCGAATTGTTCTTTTCGCCTACCAACTCAGAAATTTGAGCCAAATATTCATCACGTTCATCCCTCAATTTGTTTAGAGTCGCTGTGATTTCTGCTTTCTCATGTTCGATGGTTTGTTTTTCAGATGAAACTTGATCAAACAAAAGTTCTTGCGCTCTTAATCGGGTTTCCAGTTCTTTATTCTTCAAAGTGAAATGAGCTTCTTTTTCACTCATTTCATGTTTCATCATCTCAATACTGTGTCTCAAGCTTAGCGCAGCATCATCACGTTCTTTTTGCGAAGTATCCAAATCTGAGGTCGCACCGATGAGAGCTTCTTTCGTTTGTAACAATTCATGTTCAAGTGTATGAATGGTAGCAACTAAGCTATTATTGAGAAGTTCCAATTCCGCAATCGTTCTTGTCAACTCTGTTCTGCCACGTTCGGTCGCAGAATGCTCTTCTTCCGACTTCATTTGCACAGCATACAACTCAGATTTGAGAGTCTCAATATTTGCTCTTAGCTCCGATATATTCTCTTCAGCAAGCGCATTTTTTCCATAAAGTGAAGTAAGTTCAATATCCTTAGCTGCTAAAGTTGAAGTAAGTGTTGTACGCTGATTTTCTAAATCGGAAAGCGATTGCTGATGTGTTTGCAATGACTTTTGCAATAAGGCCAACTCTGTGGTAATATCCGTACGTTGAAGTTCATAACCTTGCAATTTCTCTTCAAACTCAGCACTTTGTTTTCTTAAATGAGTAATCTCTTCTCGTGATGTTTCTCTCTCTTGTTTTAACTCACTTAACTCAAGTAATAGTTTCTCATACGATGCATTGACCGCATTGAGCTTTTCGGTCAACAACCAAACCGATTGCTGTTCTTTTTGGACTAATTGCTGTAATTCTCTCTCATTGCTTTTCGATGTTGTCAATTCTTCTTCACGCTGTGAAATAGTCTTTTGCGACTCAATCAACTGTGCCGAATAATCATCCAATGACCGTAATTGTTCGGCAATTTGCTGTTCATATTCACGCGCGGAACGAAGCTGTAGATGCAATCGTTCTTGCACCATAAGTTGCTCATCTATTTTGCGTTGAAGCGATTCAATTTGCCGGTCTCTGTCGGCTTTATCCGTTTCAAGATGACTGTTGACTCTTTTCAAATCCAATATTTGCTGCGTATAAGTATCAATACTTTCTTGCTGTACTTTATGCAAACGGCTATATTCTTTCGCTTCTTCATGGGTTTGCAACAACTCATTTTTATCTTGAGTCAGTGCGTCAATCATCACTTTGAGCGATGCTATTTCTTCTTTCTGTTTGGGTATGTCGAACAGTTTACTTTCGGCTTCAGCACGCTCATTTTTAAGTTTTTGTATTTCATTGAGATGATGATTAACATCAGCATTCTTTCTTGCCAACTCTTTACGCATTATCTCAAGGTTTTTTTCAAACTCTAACATCTCATTGAGTTTTTGAGATAGTAACGTGTTTTCCGATTCAAGCGATTCCACTCGCTTTACAATGGTATCTTTCGCGGCTAAAGCTACGGAGATATCCTCAAAATTCTTCTTGAGAGTATTATTTTCCTCAGTCAAAGCTGTCAATTGCTTCAATGCTTCAGAAAGTTTAGTCAGATTCTCTCCGGAATGAGATTCAAGCACCTGATACTGTTCTTCTAACTTGCTGTAAGCACGCTGATCTGCAGACATAGATTCCATGTCTTGCCTAATCTTATTCATTTCATCGCGAGTACGGCGTAACTCCTCAAGTATTATGTCTTTATCTTTGATTGCTTGTTGCAAAGACGATGACAAAGTATGATTTTCATTACGTGTAGCTTTAAGTATATCGGCAGATGCGTTTACCGATGTCCATAATTTTTGGACAGCTGATTCTAAAGATGGATGTATCATTATTGTCTTTGAGTATTTGTAGTCACTTCGGCAAAATTACGGCTAAAAATGTAGGCAGCGTGCAGTATTGTAACTAAAAGTGTTAAACTTTACTCAATTATTTGGCAAAATCACTTTTTTTGCAGTAATTTCGCTAAAAACTTACATTTTTTAACACCTTTATCATAAGTTTATGAAAAAACTGATTCCTTTTGCTCTTTCATTAGCAATTGCAGCCCCGCTGGGAGCACAAACTTCCTCTTATATCAAAGAACAAACATCAACCACGAAATCGAATCATCAACATGAAGCCAATAGCCGTGAAATGTCTGTGATTCGTCCCAAACATTCGACAGAAAAGCCAATGTCTTCAAATGGAGTAGTTGTTGATAAAATGTTTAACGCTTTTTCTTACTTGGGTAAAACCACACCCTTTGTCTATGAGCCGAAATCCAATATGTATATCAAAGTACAAAGAGGTCCCGATGGTGACACACGTGGATTTCTTTATATCTCCGGCAGTACTGACAATGGTAAAACATGGACAGATCCTGTACAGGTCTATGATCCGGCTGATAGTGATGGCGATCAAGCTCGCTACCCATCCATACAAGTAACAAATCCTAATGGAAGCAGCAAGTTAGAAGATTTGGACTATACGATTTTTGCTCCAGTTTTACGATCAACTAATAAGGTTAAAGACTTTTTCAATGGTTATAATCTCATCTTCAAAAAAACCGGCTCGGCACCATCTATTTTTGCATATCCGGAACCTGATGGACCCGACAATAAAGACAGGATGACTTGGGGAATCAGTTCTTCTATCGCATCTGATGAGGCGTCATCAAAAATATATCTTGCCCAATTTCTCAACACTCGAAATATAGAAGATACATCAAGAATTCGTGGCGCTTACGGTACGTATGGATTCATGGCTGCTGATACAAAGTTACAAGAAGCCACCGGTTCTTTACCTGTTGCATGGACTTATGATCAGTTTCCTAAATCAAGCAGTACTTCAACGGTAACAAGAGAATCAAGCTTTAACTCAAATCCTCTCATTGACACTGATGCAGAAGGTAACATTTATACAGCAGTTCTGAATTTTTGGGATAAAGAGTTAGTCATTGATGAGCAAAGGCGTAAAGTTGGCGTGTCCAAATCCACAGACAAAGGTGTGACATGGACAGCATTTGAGCAAATCCCCGAAAGCGCGATTGTTGCCTTTTTGGAATCTATCGGTGCTGATACTGAACAAGCTCAAAGTGGTGTTGTTGGAAGCACTGCATATCATAGCCACGGTTTTGTTGTTACCGGAAAAGATGAGTTTTCATATATCTATCCATTATCGGTGACAATCGAAGGAAGTCGGGTTCCTACTATCGTTCATGCATACAAAGAGAATGGCGCATGGGGATTGAAAAGAGTTGCAGAATATTCCGGCAGTATTCCCATTTTTCAACAAATTGATGCAACATCAGGTAGTCTCACCAATGATACAAGTTCTCGCGGCAATGAAATTCAAGTTGCTCGCACTTTGGATGGTAAACATTTAGTAGCTAAATGGATTGATTTTGTTCCCTATATGATTGATGATCAAGAAACACAAGTATCAGATATTTTTGTTTCCGTTTATGATATCGAAAAAGGTACTTGGTCTGAAAAAAGGAATGTGACAAGAGATAATGAGTTTGATAAATTGACTTGGTTGCCTCAAACCTTACCAAATATCAAAGAGATTCCTGTGTTGTCTATTGTAACGAATTCAACCAATACTCCGGGTACACAAGATTATCTTAACGATCAATTACGGATAGATCTTGAATGTTCCGTTGTTTCTACTGTCTTTGATCCATTAACCGTATCTGTACAAGAAGAAAATGAGATTATTGTAGATAATGGTATCTATGTCTCTCCTAATCCAATGTCAAATAATGCAGAAATAGGCTTTACATTAAAGCAATCTTCATTTGTCACTATTGAAATTGTAAATATTTTAGGCGAAAAAGTGGCAACTGTGTTTGCCAATCAACTTGATGCCGGGTACAAAGCAATGTATGTTTCTACAGAAACAATGTCCGCCGGTAGTTATTATATTAACATAAGAACTGCACAAGGTTCAGCATCAACTCCAATAACTATCATTAAATAAACACTAATACAAATTAGGTTTATCTATCAAAAAAGCCCTTCAGTTTTTGAAGGGCTTTTTTTTAGTTAGCAATTTTATCCGCATAGTTATCCAAGAAATGAAGCTATACCATTTTTACAATCGTCGGTCATGCGGGTGAATGCATTCATTGCTGAAGCATAACGCAAACCGTCTTCTAAAGACATACCATGTAAATTGCGCAACATTTCCTTTGTAATCATCAGTGATGATGCACTGTTTTTTATCAACGTTTCGGCTAATCGCTGCACAGTATCCTCCAATTGATCAGCGTCCACAGCATGAGTTATCAAGCCAATGCGCTCTGCTTCCGAGGCCGTAATATTTTCTGCGGTCAGCAAAATATTTCTCGTGCGTGTATCCCCTATCTTTTTCAACAAATATACCATTACAATCGCTGCAACAAAACCAATTTTGACTTCCGAATATCCAAAGAGTGCTTTTTCTTTACTCGCTACAACAAAATCACAAACACTTGCCAGCCCGCATCCTCCTGCAATAGCCGGACCATGTACTTTTGCAATAACCGGTTTGGGGCATGTATAAATAGTATGAAATGTTTCCTGCAATAAACGAGAATCAACAAAATTATCAATAATTGAATATTCAGATATTTTTTGCAAATATTCCAAGTCAGCGCCTGCACAAAATGCCTTGCCGGCACCTTCCAAAACAATAACGCGAACACTATTGTCGGAAGATAATGTTGTAAATATTGTACGAAGCTCAGTTAATAATTCCGCATTAAGTGCATTCCTTTTTTCAGGACGATTTAGCGTTATTGTCGCAACTGATTCATTAATACGCAGTAGGATTGTATTCATATATTTGAAAATAAATTAAGCAACAGTACCGATATAGATATAAGCAATACCGCCTGTCACAGGTGTATAAGATATATGTGAGAACTGACCTGTTTTATCCATAACATCCACAAATTCTTCACGGCAAGGAAATTGTGCCGAAGTTTTTTGCAAATAAGAATATGCATCTTTTTTTCCGGTTAAAATACCGCCAATAATAGGCAAAATATTCACACTATACCATTGAAATATTTTTCCAAAAATTCCATTGGGTTGTCCAAATTCCAATACTACAACTTTACCGCCGGATTTTACGACTCTTGCCATTTCTGCAAGTCCTTTTCGAGGATCATCAACATTACGGATACCAAAACCGATGCTTGCTATTGAGAATGAATTATCTGAATATGGTAAATTCATCACATCGGCTTCTTGAAACTTAATGACAAGACCGTTTTTTTTGGCTTTTTCAGGGGCTGTATCCATCATTGGGCTGCAAAAATCTGTACCCAATAATGTTCCATTTTTCCCGACAACTTTACCGAATGCAATAATAAGATCACCTGTTCCCGTAGCACAATCAAGCACAGAATCTCCGGCTTTTGCTCCCGATAATTTTACCGCTTTTGTTCTCCAACGATGATGAATGCCCGCGGAAAGTACTGTGTTGGAAATATCATATTTGGGTGCAATTTCGCTAAACATTGCACGAACAGCTTCACTCATACTACATTCCTATTATGTTTTTTGTTTTTTCTTTTTTGCTGCCGGAAATAATATATTATTTAAAATCAATCTATAGCCCGGTGAATTTTTATGAAGGTGCAGATCTGTTGGTGGGTCGCCGACAGCATGTTGATAATCTTCTGGATCATGACCTGTGTACCATGTGAATGTACCCCGCCCCACCGTTGCATGAATATATTTCACTTCTTCGGTACCTTCACGCTCTGCTAATACTGTCACATATTTTTTTAACAATGATTTTCTAAATGATGTTGTTTGTCCTAAATATCCGCGCACAACATTCACATGACATTGCGTGAGCATTGTTGGAACCGGGTCATATTTTGCAGAAAAATCAAATAAAGTAAAATAATCATTTTGCGGCTGCGAAATCATTGTTGGTCCCATATCAATATCGGAGAGCACAACATCATACGGATTTTGTGACAATGTGAAATTTTCAAATGCCAATGTACGTGAAAAATCTAATTTTTGTTGACAATTCGGATCCGCCGGATCGCCATCATACATTTCCTCACAAATATCTGTATTATGCGCAGCCAAGGCAATATCGAATGAGTCTGTACCGCGACACATCGAAAACATAAATCCACCGGCAAGCACATATTCGCGTATTTTTTCGGCAACAGCCCTTTTGAGCATTGACACTTTGGAAAAACCTAACTTACGCGCAGTATTCTGCAAAAGCGTCACTTGCTGTACATACCAAGGTTGCGAGCCAAAAGCGGCAAAAAATTTACTGTATTGACCTGTAAAATCTTCATGATGCACATGCAACCAATCATAATCTTTTAATTTATCTTGAAGAACTTCTTCATCCCATAATTTCTCATATTTGACCTCAGCATATTCCATGGCAAGAGTCACGGCATCGTCCCATGGTTTATATCCGGGTGGAGTATAAACGGCAATCTTAGGGGGTTTTTCTAAGCGTACTACATCGGTATTATTCTCTTCGCTTTGCACTTCAGCATAAATTTTTGCTGATTTGCCTCCATCAATTTGCTCAAAAGCCACTCCCCTAATGCGGCATTCCGCTGCTATCGCATCCGTATAATCGAGCATAAACGCCCCACCCCTATAATTCAATAACCAATCGGATTTTGCCCCTTTGGTTAATGCCCAATACGTCAAACCGTATGCTTTCAAGTGATCCGTTTGGGTCAAATCCATTGGGATAAGCAACTTCTGTGCGAAACTCGGCAGCGCCGAAAATATGCACAAAAGTGCTGTGATAATATGCTTACGATATGGAAACATAGTGTGTGTAAGATGAGAGTTTAAGTCACCCGAGAACGTGAAAACCATAAAATGATTGTATTTTTGTATTAGTTTCTACACACACAGGTTTATATGCGTATTTTTCTCGGTGGATTATTTATTTCGATTTTTCTTATTGCTAACTCATTGCAACTATCTGCACAGACTAACTTTACAAATGTACAAACAAAATCGAAACGCAAAGATGTCCGTTGGGCTTCACAGTTAATTTATGTTACAGGTTCATGGAAAGAAAATGGTCCTTTTAGTGCCGAACAATTGCTTGGTCGCCCCTCGATTCAGTCATTTATTGGTATAAAAAATCCTTGTGCATGGACTTCCGATAAAGAAACGAACGGTGATGAGTCCATACGACAAATTTCCAATGCCGACGATGTCATTCGCGTAGCTTTCGATTCCGCACTCTTGGCTAAACAAGTTGCTGTCGTTGAAGCATTCAATCCAAGCGCTGTTACACAAATTACTGTGTTCTCAGAAGCCGGTGAACGCCAAGTTGTCTATGAAGCAAAACCATCAATGCGCGGTAAAAATGGCAGAATTCTTTGTGTGTTTTTCCCGCAAACAACTTTTCCCGTCATCGAAGTTGAAATTCGCCTACAAACATCTGCTTTGCCGGAATGGAATCAAATTGATGCCATTGCGATCAGTTCTTCGACGGACAGTGTGCGCGCAGAAATTCTCTCCGTACCCTACGCAGATAAAATTTCCATAACCCCGCTCGATAGAACTATCAATTCCGAATACGGTGAAACCGCTCCCGTTATATCACCAGATGGTAAAGAATTATATTTTGCTCGCTACAAACATCCCGATAATATAGAAGGGTCTTCGGCAACAGATATATGGTACAGCCAACTCTCTGTTGATGGCTTAACATTTTCCTCACCTGTCAATCTCGGTGCACCTCTCAATGATGTCCACCCTAATTTTGTGTGCACTATCACGCCTGACGGCGGTGCTATGCTTGTTGCGAATGAATATGTTCCCGGTTTAGCTCCCAAACATGGGGTATCACTTTCAACACAAACCCCCGAAGGTTGGAGCTTCCCTAAATTACAAAATGTTTTCAAAGACTATAATCGCTCGCGTCAAGGGCATTATTGCATCTCATCAGACAGAAAGGTCTTGCTTTCTTGCTCCGAACGCGATGATACAAGGGGTGGATTAGATATGTACATCAGCTTTCTTGAACCCGATTTGACATGGTCAGAACCCATAAACATTGGCTCAACGCTTAATACTGCCGGCAATGAATCTACTGTCTTTTTAGCGCCCGACACAAAAACTTTATTCTTTTCATCCAATGGCTATAATGGTTATGGCGATAATGATATTTATATCACACGACGCTTAGATTCTACATGGAAAAAATGGTCACAACCTCTTAATCTCGGCAAACAAATAAATAGCGAGAAATGGGATGGATATTTTTCTATTGATGCTGCTGCTAAATTTGGCTATACTGTCTCTTCTCCCTATGATAACCCCAATAATCAAGATATATACAAAGTTACTATACCCCCCGAATTACCTATTGACCCCGTAGCTTTGGTTTCAGGATCGGTGATTGATGCAAAATCAAAAAAAACTGTGCAATCCGAGATATTTTTTGAAGATTTATTAACAGGTAAACAAATCGGCTATGCTCAAACGAATGACATAACCCAAGATTATCGAATTGTACTCCCCGTGGGGAAATATTATGGATTCAGAGCTAAAGCAAATGGATATATTTCTGTCTCTGAAAATATAGACTTGAGATCTATAAAGCAATTTACAACAAAAAAAGTTGATTTATCTCTCATCCCGGTTGAAAAGGGGCAATCATTTTCTTTAAACAATATTTTCTTTGATTTTTCAAAATCTGACTTAAAGCCCGAATCTATACCCGAGTTACTCCGTTTGGCGGAAATGTTAAACAATAATCCAACTCTAAAATTAAAAATATCCGGTCATACCGACAATATCGGCAATGATAAAAACAACAAAAAGCTTTCCCATGCAAGAGCACGTGCTGTCGGCAATTACTTAATTTCTCAAGGTATATCATTTACACGATTAGAAATTATCGGGCTTGGTTATGAAGCGCCGCTCGCAAGCAATGATTCGGAGTCAGGACGTTCACAAAATCGAAGAGTAGAATTTTTAATTTTGGATCATTAGTCTTCGCTTTTTCATGATTGACTACAAGTAAAAATCATATTTCCCGCAAATAATATTGAGCGGAAATGCAAAAGGGTTCATCTTTGTGAACCCTTTTTTTATGAAAAAACACTTTATATGCATTAATGTGTTAATAGCGTAATAATTCTTCGACGGCTTGACGTACTTTGGCAGCATTGGGCAATAATGCTTTTTCTAAGTTGGGTGCGACAGGGGTAAATGATGTGGGGACGATTATTTGTACATACTTTCTCTATTTACAATATTGTCGCAATGCGTTTTTCGCTTCTTTGTAACCAAAGGTTTCAGCTTTTCGCCAATCAGAACATGCGCCTTTCACATTGCCTGTGCGCAGCTTGCAGATTCCTCGATTAAAATATGCTTGAGAATGTTTGGGGTCTAATTGCAAGACAATGTCAAGGTTTTTTATTGCAGTTTTATTGTCTGATTGATCTAATGCTATGCCGGCACGGTTATAATATGCGTCGGTAAATGTGGGATTAATCTGAATGGCGGAATCACAATCCTGTATTGCGCCGATTGTATCGCCAAGAGCATATTTTGCTGTGCCCCTATTTGTGTATGCTTCGACATAGTGATGATGGAAAGCAATGGCTTGAGTATAATCAGCTATTGCTCCTGCGTAATCACCTGCTTGGGATTTTGCCACACCACGATTATAATAGAACATGGATGATGTGGGGGCTCTTTCGATAGCACGAGTGTAGTCATGAATTGCGTTATCATATTCGGCGGCTTCGGTATGGATGATTGCTCTATAGTTATATGCCAAAGCATACATGGGGTCTGCTTGAAGTGCTGATGCGTAGTCAGCGATTGCCCCTTGTGTATCGCCTGTGGTGTATTTGAGAAATCCTCGATTAGTATATGCCATGGCAAAGTGAGTATCTAAGGAGATTGCTTTGGTGTAATCCGTTATGGCTTCGGTGTATTTGCCAAGTTTGACATACAGTATTGCACGATTATTATAGGGACTTGCATAATGAGAATCTAAGGAAATGGCTTTGGTATAATCAGCTAAAGCACTTTGTGTATTGCCAAGTACCGAGTGTACTATGCCTCTGGAATTGTAGGTCCAAGCAGAAAGTGAATCACATCGAAGTGCTGTGGTATAATCATGGAGCGCAGCATTATAATCACCCAAACCATATTGTTTTTGCCCTTGGTAAACATACGCCATGCAGGGTAGCGAATCTATGGCTGCGCCTTGTTGCAATGGTTGGGGTGCGTCATTGTGATAGGCGTCTTTGTTTTGTTTTATGATCTGTTTGCTATTGTTGTCGGCAGCTTGCGCTTTGCCGATATGGGAAGCTGCGAGAGTAAGAATTGAGTATAATATAAGTATCGTCTTCATTAGTATCTGATAATGAGAATATATGAGCAAATGACTATGCAAAAATATAGTTTTGGTTGATACTAACTTTCGAACTAAGATGCACAACGTACATTCTTCTGTCTAAACAATACGCGGAGTAGGATTATGGTAGCTATCTGTCACCCGGCAGTAATCAACCCACATAGAGACTAGCATTCGAATAAACATAACGTAAACAAAGTACATTTTAATAAAACTTGTAATTTCCGTAATTCTCTGTATTTTTGTCAGGTATGAGCACTCTATATGGTTTAGCTCATATACTCAGTTTTTTTACAAGATTCTATTGAACAATAAGAATGTAATCTATAATTGTTTTGTTAATATTATTTTACTCATCTACTATGAAAAGAAACAAACAAGCAAAAATTCTAGAAGATTTAGACAATCCACTCATTGAAGTTTTTGTACAAAAAAATTACGATTACTACAAAGAAGTGTGGAATACTTGCAAAGAAAAAAACTCCCTCAATTCCCTAAATTGGAGCGCACTTTTCTTGGGTCCGATTTGGTTAGCATATAGAAAAATGTATCTATATTTATTTCTGATTTATGGGGGCTATATAGTGCTAAGTTTAATATTAAATGAGTTTTTGGGGATTAGAGTCGGGACTGTGCATATCAGTCTAACTATATATTCAGCTATTGGCACCAATAGTTTATATCTTCATTTCGTAAAAAACAAGATAAAGGAAATTGAAGAAAGTACAAACGATGAGAATGAAAAAACTACAATAATTCGTGAAGCCGGTGGAGTTAGTCTGTCGAATGCGTTGTTTGTATCTGCATTATATATAATTATCTTAGCCTCGTATATTACTATTACTTTTGTTGAGTAGTTACAGATATGTTTATGAGATAAAATTTTTGTAATTAATAAAGAAATTATTTCACTTCAATTCACACATTATTCTTTTTTGACTACATAAAGTTAAAATATAGACTACAATATTTAATTTTTAGAATCAAATATTGCAGTGTTGTTTTTCTCTCTATAATAAGTGCAAAAAAAAGCCCATGGCAATGACCATGAGCTTTGGTATGAGCGAATAATCGAATGTTAATAGCGTAATAACTCTTCGACGGCTTGACGTACTTTGGCAGCATTGGGCAATACTGCTTTTTCTAATGTGGGTGCAAATGGTGTGGG
>JAFLBY010000106.1 GCA_017302855.1 Candidatus Kapaibacterium sp. | reverse complement strand
CATGAAGCCGGCGGTGCATGTCCGGAAGCGACAATGTTTGCCGAAGGACGATATGTTTGGAATATATATGACAGTTACGATATTTATATTACAGATAAAAAGGGTAAAAATCCTAAAAAACTAATCGCTTCTCCTAAATACGATGCAGAAGCAACATGTTCACCGGACGGTAAGTATATCATTTTTACATCAAATCGTTCGGGTGATTTGGAATTATGGCGCTATGAAATTTCTACGGGTGCATTAAAACAATTAACAAATACGCTTGGTTATGACGGAGGTGCTTTTTTCTCACCCGACAGTAAAAAGATTGTATGGCGAGCAAGTCGTCCTATCAAAGATGAGGATGTAAAAAATTACAAAGAATTGCAGGAAAAAGGATTAGTTGAGCCGAAAGAATTGCAATTATTTATTGCAGATATAGACGGCAATAATGTGGAGCAAATTACCAATTTACCCGGGGCTAATTGGGCACCCTTTTTTCATCCTTCCGGCAATAAAATATTATTCTGCTCCAACCATCATTCACAAAAAAAAGGCGGTCGTGAATTTGCAATATTTATGATTGATATTCGCACAAAAGCTGTAGAACAAATTACCCATTCCGGTACATTTGATGCTTTTCCGATGTTCTCACCGGACGGAAAAAAAATCGTGTGGTGCAGTAATCGTAATAAAGAACGAACACCAACCCGTTCAACAAATGTTTTTGTTGCGGATTGGGTGGAGTAACATTAACCATTATTGATTATATTATTTTCTCACATAGTATTATTGGTATGAAAAGAATTAATAAAACTGCCGTAAAATCTGATTCTTCATCAGCGGGGAAGAACCTGCAATCATGGATTAAGCGCATAGGGGTTTGGGGATTCCTCTTCTTTTTGGTAAAAGGATTACTATGGCTGACAGTGCCGACACTTATCTATTGGATTAACAAATAGCATTGAAGCATACATTCGAATATAGACAAATAATCGTAATTTGCACTGTTATTCACTTATTATGGCAAGAAAAAACATGCTTTTTTCTCAGTTGACAGCGCAACAGCGAAAAGACATCAAAGCATTACACCGCAAACAATCGCGGGATGAAAACGGGGAGTTTTTGGCGGAAGGTGTCAAGGTATGTACCGAGTTATTAGATAGTCCTTATCTTGCCGATTGTATTATTATCCGTCATAATGCCGGTGATGAAGCAATGGTTCTGGCTGATAAGTTTCATGAACGGGGCGTGGCGGTTTTCTCTGCTCCACATGAGCACTTTAATGCAATGTGCGATGCACAAACTCCCCAAGATATTCTTGCGGTTGTGAGGTATATGCCTTACTCACCGACATCCGGCATAAGCAATAACGTTATCATCCTTGATGCGGTGGCAGACCCCGGCAATGTTGGTACAATTATCCGTACAGCCGATTGGTTCGGATTTCAAACCATTATACTTGGGCGTGGTTGTGCCGACCGCTATAATCCTAAAGTGATTCGTTCCACAATGGGGTCACTTTTCCATTGCAATGTGTTTCAAGTCAATGACATTACTGAATTTGCAAAACTACATCTTCGTGATTATGCACTCTGTGGGGCAATGCTTTCCGGCACTGACACTCCTTCTGTACTTAAAAATTATGCAAGAATAGCGATAGTCTTGGGCAATGAAAGTGCGGGTATTTCTTCATCAGTGCAGTCAATATTAACCCATAGCTATCATATACCGGGCGAAGGGAAAGCCGAATCGCTGAATGTTGCCATTGCTGCCGCAATAAGCATGTATAGCTGCGTGTCTTAACGCTTTTTTCTATCATCGAAAATAAAAAAACGTCAAATATTGACCATAATTTCGGATTTTTGCAGTCTTATATTTTATTTATCCATATACAACACAGATTCTTATGAATTTTACATTCAGTGATACCCACGAAATGATTCGCACCACGGCACGTGATTTTGCACGGGACGAGATAGCACCTTCGGTGATTGAACGCGACAAAAACGGTGTATTTCCTAAAGAAATCGTACAAAAATTGGGAGAACTCGGCTTTCTTGGGATGATGGTGCCTGAACAATGGGGTGGTGCCGGACTTGATGCTTTGAGTTATGTTATTGCGATGGAGGAAATCTCAAAGATAGATGCCAGCGTCGGTGTTATTATGTCGGTTAATAACTCTTTGGTGTGTTGGGGTTTAGAAACCTATGGCAATGATGACCAGAAAGAGCGTTTTCTCAGACCTTTGGCAAGTGGTCAAAAACTTGGTGCTTTTTGTTTAAGTGAGCCGGAAGCCGGTTCGGACGCAACACAACAGCATACATCAGCCACCCAAAACGAAAATGGTGATTGGGTGTTGAACGGTACGAAAAACTGGATTACAAATGGTACATCAGCTGATACATATATTGTCTTCGCACAGACAAATAGGGAACTTCGCCACAAAGGTATCACATGCTTTATTGTGGATAGAAACACTCCCGGTTTTGAACCCGGATTAAAAGAAGATAAATTAGGCATTCGCTCAAGCGACACATGTTCTATTGGATTAACCAATGTTGTCGTGCCCAAAGAAAATATTCTTGGTGAAGTGGGTAAAGGTTTCTATATTGCGATGGAAAGCCTCAATGGCGGTCGTATTGGTATAGCTTCGCAAGCATTAGGCATAGCGCAAGGAGCATTTGAGCGTTCGGTTGAATATGCCAAACAACGCAAAGCATTCGGTAAACCGATTGCAGAATTACAAGCAATACAGATAAAAATTGCGGAAATGGCAACCAAAGTCGAGGCAGCTCGCTTGCTTGTCTATAAAGCAGCAACGATGAAAGACAAACATGAGCGTTTTGTGAAAGAAGCTGCTCAAGCGAAATTGCTTGCCTCCAAATTTGCCGTAGAAGTGGCTTTAGAAGCTATTCAAGTGCATGGCGGTTATGGGTATGTACGCGAATATCAAGTTGAACGCTTATTGCGCGATTCAAAAATTACGGAAATCTATGAAGGCACTTCCGAAATACAGCATATCGTGATAGCAAGGGAACTTATCAAAGATTTACAGTAATGTTTGCAGCATAATTTACCAAACCCTCATTTCTTACTTTTGATGAAAGCACGTTTCGTGAAGGAACGTGCTTTTTTCCATACTACCATTCCTCTCTATGATTGATACACATGCACATCTTGATAATAAGCAATTTGATGACGACAGATATGCAACACTCCAAAGAGCTTTGGATGCAGGGATTACCAAGATCATTATTCCTTCTATTCATCCCGATAACTTCGATGCGGTGCATCGCTTAGCCGATACGTATGAACCGATTTTTCGTGGGGTGGGAGTCCATCCCCATCATGCTCATGAAGCTACACATAAAATTTATGATACGATGGAAAAGCAATCCGACGATGAAAAAGTTGTTGCCATCGGTGAAATAGGTATTGATTATTACTATGATTTTTCGCCAAAGGAAACCCAGAAAACCGTATTCCGTGAACAATTACGCATCGCAAAACGCACAGGTTTACCCGCGATTATTCACAACAGAGAAGCAGATGATGATGTGATGGGAATTATCGAAGAAGAACAAGACGGCACATTGAATGGCGTACTTCATTGTTTTTCATCAGACATAGATGTATTGCAACGTGCATTAGCTTTGGGGATGCTTGTTTCTTTTACAGGCAATATCACCTATAAAAAATCCGTCTTGGGCGAGGTAGTGCTTCATACACCCTTGGATAAAATGATGATTGAAACAGATGCGCCATATATGGCACCTGTTCCACATCGCGGTAAACGCAATGAACCGGGGTATGTGCAATACATAGCAGAAAAAATAGCAGAAATACATAACACATCTTTAGCACAGGTAATTGCAATGACTTCTCAAAATGCTCAATCTTTGTTTCGTTTTTTGATTTGCCTTCTGATTTTGACGGCGACAATCTTTGTGCAAGACAGTTCTGCACAGAAAAAATCTGCGAATGATCAATACGATGATAGAGATGAGGAAGTATTTGAAACTGAGAAAGTACTTCCCAAATGGTGGCAAAACAAAACCCTGGGTGTGTCATTCTCGCTTTCCACCAATACCATTGTTGAAACAGCAACAGGGGTGGATACGACTAGCCGATTCTCGACATCATTTGAGGGATTATTTGCTTTCGGAGGCGGGGTGTCTTATTCTCTATTCAATTGGCTCAACGTTGAGGGTTCTTATCTGTATTCACGAAATACAAAAGTTGCCGAACGGCAACTTGACTCTAAGGGAAACCAATTGCCAAATACGCACCAATCTATCAATGTTTCTGTGAGGACTGTTGCGAATCCTTATGCAAAGGTCAATTTTTTCGGTACAATAGGAATGAGTTACCTTCTTAATAGAGTATGGGCAGGTAAAAGTACCGATATTCGAGATGTAGATAATTATGCTCCCGATGACCAGTTATTATTATCGGTCAATCAGCTTGGATTAAATGCAGGTGCCGGATTTTCAATAAATATTCCCACCTCGTTTGGTATGTTCCAACCAACAGCCGAGTGGCGTCTTGATTTTCCTTTTGCATCAGATATACGACAAGTGCAATTATCTCCTGATCCTATTGATCCTAATCTTCCTAGAGCGCCACGTAAAAACTTTGAAGTAGCAACATTTTATTCCTTACCTCGATTTACATTGTATTTTTATCCTAAATGGTAAGAGTATGTTTTCACTAAAAACACAACACTTATGAAAATAGCCAAAATATTCGCTGCAGCATTTGGAATTGGACTTGGTGTGGGTGCGGGATTTCTTGCAGCACCGGTAATTTCCGGTGATAATGTCTATGAACAAGTAAAAAAATTTAATGATGTTCTGAACAGAACAGCACGCAATTATGTGGAAGATGTTGATTCAAAAAAATTAACCGAAGCTGCCATAAAAGGAATGTTAAATGAACTTGACCCGCATTCGAGTTATATCTCTGCGGAGGCAATGGAAAAAGTGCAAGAGAATTTTCAAGGAAGTTTTGATGGCATAGGCGTAGAATTTCAGATTGTTTCCGATACAATTACGATTGTGACTCCAATTTCGGGGGGACCAAGCGAGGCTTTAGGCATTCGTGCGGGCGATAAAATTGTTACCGTTGATGGCAAATCTGTTGTCGGTATTTCCGAAGAAGAAGTGCCAAAACGACTCAAAGGTCCTAAAGGCACGCAGGTTATACTCGAGATTAAACGAAGTGGAGAAAAAAAATTATTATCCTATACTATACAACGCGATAAAATTCCTATTTATACTGTGGATGCAGCATATATGGTGAAAAACACGGATATTGGCATTATCTCTGTTAATCGTTTTGCGGCAACCACACACAGCGAATTTGTTGAAGCTGCAAAGAAACTTCGCAGCCAAGGTATGAAAAAAATGATTCTTGATTTGCGCAGCAATCCCGGCGGATATTTAGATCAAGCAATTCAACTTGCCGATGAATTTATAGGCGATGGTAAAAAAGTAGTCTATACTATTGCGCGTCGCAATGATGACAGTGAAGAATATTATGCCACATCCGATGGTCAATTTGAACAAATGCCCTTAATTATTCTTATCAATGAAGGTTCCGCTTCCGCAAGTGAAATTGTTTCCGGTGCTGTCCAAGATTTGGATAGAGGGCTTATCGTTGGCGAAACATCGTTCGGCAAAGGTTTGGTGCAACAACAATATCCACTCAGTGACGGATCTGCATTCAGATTAACTATTTCGCGTTATTATACACCGTCCGGACGATTAATTCAAAGACCATATTCCGATAAAGAAAAATATTATGCCCTTGAAGGGCGTGAAGAAGGCGATGAAGGTAATAATATTGCTCATACGGTTGAAAAAACCGATAAAAAAAATCGTCCCGAATTTAAAACTAAATCAGGTCGTACTGTCTATGGCGGCGGCGGCATCACACCCGACTTTATTGTCAAACAAGATACAATCACATATTTATTAAGGGCTATACGGTCAAAAAATATTTTCTGGGAATATGTTGCTCAGTTTTTAGATGGAAAAGGCGGATATATACGCAAGCAATATGAACAAAAATTTGACCTTTTTGAGAAAGAATTTGCCCTACAAGAATCGGTAATGGATGAATTTAAATATTATGCCGTCTCGAAAGGCATTGAATGGAGCGAACGCGACTATGCTCTTGATAAATCATATTGTCAATCTATGATAAAAGCATATATTGCGCGTTCACTTTTCGGGGCACAGGCATTTTTCCCTATTGCTTCAAAAGAAGATAAACAAATACAAAAAGCAATAACTCTTTTTCCGGAAGCATTAAAAATTGCCCGATTACACTAAACTTTTTATATACATTCAAGGTTGTTTTTTAATGAAATTACGCAGTATTTTTATTTCTCTGTTCACATGGTTTGCACTTTTCTTTTGCACCCTTTTGCCGACACAAGCCCAAAGCACGGTGTTTATGGCGGGAGAAGAATTAGAGTATTCGGTGTCATTTTTAGGTATTCGTTTGGGTACAATTAAAATTGTGACAGAAGGTAATCAAACCGTAGGCAATACGCCCGTGGTGAAGGGCAAAGCACATATAGATTCCCACCCCAATATTCCATTTGTAAGTTTACATGCGGTTTTTGAATCGTGGATGGCTGCAACAGGCACGCACTCACTGCAATTTGTTGCGAATACTCAAGAAGATAAAGAAAGCTGGATGTATGATAAATATACATTTGACTATACAGGAAAAATGGTGAAAACGGAAAAATATCTCGATAAACAATTAAAAGAAAAAAAAGTATTTAACACTGCAAAAAAATGGAATGACGGATGTTCTTTATTTTTCACCGCACGTCATTTATTAAAATCAGGAAAGACATTGCGCATCCCGACTATTGTCAAAGAAGATACTGTGTTCACTACCATTGCATATAAGGATGCTAAGGTAGAAAATGTGGAAATTGACGCACTCGATTATGAAATTAGAACAGTGCATTTTCAAGGGGAAGCAAATTGGACAGGTGTATATGGCATTACAGGAAAATTCGATGGCTGGTTCAGCGATGATGAGGCGCGCGTGCCTATTCGTGCCAAGATGAAATTATATGTCGGCAATGCAGATATAGAATTAGTACGTTGGAAGCGTCCCGGGTGGACACCCCCAAAGGGATGATAAGTATTACAATCATAATTTTTCAAAAGTACTCGCTGTTTTTATGATATGGCGAGTATTTTTTTTACGATAAGAAGGAACAATATATGAAGTTTATTGATGTAGCAACAATTTCAGTACAATCGGGCAAAGGCGGTAAGGGCCATGTGAGCTTTCGCCGCGAAAAATATGTGCCGCTTGGAGGTCCTGACGGCGGTAATGGCGGCAAAGGGGGGGATGTGATTTTCCGTGGTGATATACACATTAATACATTGCTCGATTTTCGCTTTCAACGCAATTTTACGGCGGAAGACGGTCGCCCGGGAGATAAAAGTCGTTGCACCGGACGCGATGGTAAGGACATGATAATTCGTGTGCCTATGGGTACGGAAATACATGATGCTGAAACCCAAGAAATCATTGCAGATATAACACCCGAACATCCTGAATATTGCATTGCTCGTGGCGGCAAAGGCGGGAGAGGAAATTGGGAGTTTCGTTCATCTATAAATCAAGCGCCGCGGAACTCAGATCCCGGTATGCCCGGAGAAGACCGCTCCGTAACTCTCGAATTAAAAGTACTTGCCGATATTGGTATTGTGGGTTTTCCCAATGCCGGTAAATCAACTCTCATTTCTGTGATTTCCGCTGCAAAACCCAAAATAGCCGATTATCCATTTACCACGTTAGTGCCTAATCTTGGTATGGTACGGCTCGGTGATATGATGTCATTTACCGTTGCGGATATTCCCGGGCTTATAGAAGGAGCGCATGAGGGAAAAGGGTTGGGAATACAGTTTTTACGACATGTGGAAAGAACAAAAGTGCTTGTGTTTTTATTGGATGCACAATCGGAAAATCCCAAAAAAGACTATGAAATTTTATGTAAAGAATTAGAATTATACAATACTGATTTAGCCCATAAAAAAAGAATTATTTGCATCAGTAAATCCGATACATTAGACGAAGAAGGACGCAAAGCAATTGAGAAAATCCGTATCGCTCGTAAAAAACCTGTGATTATTTCATCCGTTGCCGGAGAAAATATTACGGCTTTACAGTGGATGATGTGGGAAGGATTACAAGACTCGTAATATGGAAATGACTATCGAAGAAAAGATAAAAAATACTCTTCAAAATTCCATTGACGATTATATTCGTGGTCATGGCGGCGAATTGATATTCCGTTCTTTTCAAGACGGCATTGTGTATATCAGCATGCAAGGTGCATGCGTCGGATGTTCGGCTCAAGATATTACTTTGCGATTTGGAATTGAGCGTACATTGCGAAGAGCAATTCCTGAAGTAAAAAAAGTCGTCATGGCATAGTGGCGACACATTTTTTATTTTTTGATTCCATAGCATCAAATATCTATATATACAAAACCATGAAAACTTTTATCATCAATGTCAGCACAAATGAACTAAGAAAAAATCATATACTTGCGCTTATTGATCAACACGATTGCTTGCGCGAATATATGTTTATACATGAAGGTGATATGAGTGCAATTACCGATGATATGGCACAGGCATATTTTTCCGGTGATATGAGTGATTTAAGTCCTGCCGTATCATGCGCCTATAAACATATCACAGCATATAAAAAAATCCTTGAAGATACTTGTAATTCATACTCGCTTATATTGGAAGATGATATTTTTTTGGATAAACATTTTTGTCGTCAGTTACACTCAATTATCTCTGAAATTGAAGAAAGAAAATTAGAAAATTATCTTATTTCCGTAGAAGACAGTACCTTGCAATATGTGAAAGGCAGTGAGAGAAAAAAGGATGTTTTTCTGTATAAACAGCCGAAAGGAAGAACAGCCGGTGCATATTTGATTGATAAAAAAGCGGCATCGTCAATATTGACAGAGATTCAAAAAAATAAGTGTCATTTGCCGATTGATTGGTTTCATAATTATTGCGCCGACAATAATCTTTTGTCTATATATTGGTCACATCCCACGTTTGCTCATCAAGGAAGTTTAAATGGCATGATGCGATCAACCATTGATAATAAAAAATTTGGATTTTTTCGTTTATGTGTATTCATTCTAAGCAGACTGTATAAGAAAATACTCTATAGATTACGATAGTTTTTTGTGCATATCAGCCACATACTTATAAGCCATTCTGCAATTATTATAGCAGCAATGAAATGGTTATGATGGCTTTTGTGTTTCAAATTAAGACCAATTTATTGGGTTATTGACAGCAAAGAAATGATTCTTGCGAACAGGCGACAACTCTGTTATTCACAGACAATCGTATAAAACGCTGATGCGTCTTGGTGATAATTTTTTTGAACATAATTCTTGTGAAATCTATGGCAGTGCAACAATGGGAGGGACGCACTTCACTTCTTGTGGGTGAAGATAATATTGAACAATTACATAAAGCTCATGTGCTTATCGTTGGGCTTGGCGGTGTTGGCTCTTATGCTGCCGAAGCTATATGTCGTGCAGGCATAGGCAATATAACTATTGTGGACGGTGACAAAGTGGAAGCCAGCAATCGCAATAGGCAATTGCCTGCGCTTTCCTCCACGGAAGGACAATGGAAGGTAGATATTATGGCAGCACGAATGCGCGATATTAATCCGGATGTGAATTTGACCGTCCATAAAGTGTTTGTTAAAGATGATGTTGCCGATGAGATTCTTGCCACGCCTTTCGATTATGTCATGGATTGTATAGATACTCTTGCCCCCAAGGTGCATCTGATTCGTAAGGCACGTGAACGCGGCTATCCTGTGGTTTCTTCTTTGGGCGCTGCGGGCAGAATACGACCGGAACTGATTCGCATCGAGGATATTTCCACCTCTCATAATTGTAACTTAGCTTTTTATGTACGTAAAAAACTCCGCCGTCATGGTATAGAACATAATGTGACGGTGGTCTATTCGCCCGAAACTATTGACAAAGAAGGCGTGCAGTTAACCGATACATTGCAAAATAAGCGTTCTTTTTTGGGTACAATTTCTTTTATACCCGCCTCATTTGGTTTATTTTGTGCTTCGGTTGTTATTCGTACTTTACTTGGCACAATGCAACCATTGCCCATCAGAAAGAAAAAACGCCGCTTTGCCAAGAAAACTCCGCCACCAACTCAAGAATAAATATAATATTGTCGCCGTATCCTGTTTTCTCATAACATGATTACCGTGAGTTTCTTGGTAAACGTATTCTTGATACGTATAAATTTCATTTTTTAAATTTTTGCGTCTATACAATAAACAAAAAAAACTATGAAATTTAAACCTACGAAAGAGTTGGTTGTGATAAACTTCACAGAAGAACAAGAGTTAATTTTCGAAAATTTTTTAACACAGATTTACGTATTTTTGATAGAAATTTGTGAAAAAAAAATAAATCCATTCATTAAAGAAAAATATTTTTTTCAAAAAGGTATAGCACCATATCTAAACAGTTCGATGGAAATTCGTTGGGATATGATAAATTACTGTGATTATAGAAAAAAGCTTGATCCTGACGGTGAATACGATAGTACAATGGGAGTGTACCTTTCAGTGTCTGTTACTGGAGACAATATTCGTGAAATGTTCCCAACAATTTATACATGTAAAATGTTAGTGTCTTTACGGGAAAGTGAATTGTATTCTGAATTTAAAATAGATTTTAGCAATGTAAAAGAGCTTGAAAAAAATTTTGAGATGTATTTTCAAAAAACAGTAGAATTTATCAATAATTCTGTTGACCATATAATCTATGATATAAACAACAATTGGAAAATAGAAGAGTGAGAAGTAAAAGTATGTCTGACCATGTTCTGTAACTGTTGAATTTATAAGGAATTGAGTTTTCTTGTGTGTTGCTGATAATCGGCTATTGAGCATTGGTACATGAGCTTGTTGAATCACGAAATGGACGGGGGCAGCCCCTCAATGTTTAGATATAAAAAAACCCCTGCATACTATTGTCAATACTATGCAGGGGAATGTGATAAGTATAATAGTCTTAAAGACTATGGTGATATTATCGTATCACAGTGAGAGGGAGTGTAATCGTTGTTTTACCTGATGTGATAAGAGCCACATAATAACCTGCAGCAACATTTTCTGTGTTCCACAGAACCTGTGTCTGATTTTGTGCCGTAAATACAGTTGTTCCCATAGCATCAACAATGTGAATATCTGCCGGAGAATTACCCATATTTATTGTCATGGTGCTTGCAGCAGGGTTTGGTGCAATAATAATTGAATTCATCAATTCTTCTATTACTGAAGAAGCCATTTGTTTTCCTTGTGCTGTCATTTTAAAACCTGCAGCACCATAATTGGAAACAATTTCGACGGTTAATTGTCGCTGAACTGTATCTTTCGGAGTAAACTTCACACTCAAATCTAAACTTGCACCAATAGCAAGAGTAAGCGGTAAAGCCGGATATGTTACATCGAAAAATTCTTTATCGCCGGTAAGTATAATTTGTGTGACAGATACTTCCACATTACCCGTATTGAACACTTTGATGACAGTATCTTGTGTTTTTCCAATCTCTGTTTTGCCCAAATTTGGTGCATTAAGATCGGTAATATCAATTTTATATGCACATCCTTTGGCTATGATGCCAATAATAGGATTTGCGGTTGCCGAATTACTTTCAAAGGTAAGCGATCCTGTATATTCTTGCAATTCCGATGTGGAAAAGACAATTTCCAAAGATTTTTCTTCATTTGCTTTGAGGGTAAATGGTGTTGTCACCGGCGTTAATGTAAAACCATTACCTGCAATTGTTACTTTAGTGACAGTAAGATCTGACCCGCCGCCATTGACAATTTTTGTTGTGCGTTTATGGAGAATACCGGGTGATTTACAGCCATAATCAATAGTTGCGTCGGTAGCAATCAGCGAAGGACCGGCTGTCGGCTCGGTAACTGTTAGTTTGATAATTTTTGTTTCTACACTTCCGCATGAGTTAAAAATAAGACATTGATAATTGCCTGCATCATTTGTTTTTGTTGCACTAATCACAAGAGTAGAAAGCGTATCACTCGGACGATTTTGTCCACCTTTGCTCCATTTATAGCGCGCATTAGGACCACCGCCAATAGCACGTAAGCGTGTGACGGTATTTGCTCTAACGACGGTGTCATTTGTTTGGGCTACAAGAGCAACACTTTTTCGCACGGTTAACTTAAAGGGCTGAGTGGTTATGGTAGTGCCACATTCATTGGTAATTGTCACTTCATAGGTGGCGGCATCAACGTCGGACGGGGAGGCAATAACATAGCTAGGACCTTGAACACCATTGATGGTTGAACCATTACGTTTCCATTCATATTGTAAATCGGCTCCTGTTGCAACTATGGTAAATTGTAATTCTTTTCCTTCACAAATGCTTGTATCACGTGGTTGTTTTGTTATTGTCGAAGCCGGAGTGAGCGATACTTTGATAGGTGCTGTTGTGGTTGCAGGCGTACATTCTCCGCTAATAACGCAATCATAGCTTTGTAAGTCATTATTTGTCAAAGCGGGCAAAAGCAATTCATTGGTGTTTGCGCCATTGATATTTGTTCCTTGTTTGCGCCATTGATAGGTAAGTCCTGCACCGGAAGCATTTACACGCAATCTTACGGGTTTTCCGAG
>JAFLBY010000105.1 GCA_017302855.1 Candidatus Kapaibacterium sp. | reverse complement strand
ATCAAATAACAACAAATGATATACAATTCACAACAGATGATATCATCATAAACATACAACATCTACCAATTGGATGGTATGCCGTCCAACTAAATGACGGGCTGCATAGCTATACTACTTCTCTCATTAAACGATAAATCACAATCATAGGATTGACCTGTTCCCTTGCGGGGCAGGTCTTTTTTTATGCAAAATTTACCAATACAATCGTCTGATTTACACAATTTCTCACTATATTGACAATAACTCTTGTTTCATTTACTTACTCTTTTACTATGTGGACTACTACTCTTTACCTACTGACCACGACTCTTCTGCTTTGGACTTCCGCGCCTAAGCTCAATGCACAACCCGAACCACCACAAAGAGGCGACCGCTATCTGCCCGGAGAACTCTTTCATGGAAAATGTAGCACTACCCCCACGGCAAGATACTGTCGTATGGAACTGACTCCCTTCGGTAATGAATGTTCAGGACAAATGCCCGGAAGTGGAGGCATTACTTCTATAAATGGTGACACTAACTCAACAACATATCGCTTTTCTGCTACCGTGCCCGCCTTTCACAAATGTCCGAATATAACTTCTGCCCAAATTGCTTTCAAAGGCTATGGCATGAACTATCCTTGTATGGCGATGATCTTCGGCGACAATGGTCCATATTCCTTTCTTCCTATGTACCCACTCGACACCATGTCCATGACATATCCCATCTCAACCCATAGTGTCATTGACCTCAAATGGAACTTCAATTTCATCTGGTACAAAACATTTCAAGCGCAAGAATTTAATTTCCAAATCGCACTCAATAAAGATTTCATCCCACAAACAAAAAATGATCAATCACTTAATGCCGCTCTTGTCATAGATACAGTTATCAAAGATAATTTTATGACCATTCCCCTGCTAAAAACACTCAGCAAAAATACAATATATTTCTGGCGTGTCAGAGCAAAAAAGAATAATCAATGGCAAGAATGGTCGGCTTATACACAATTCCTCACCGAATATAACCCGCCTTCCTCCCTACTTGAACAAACAACAACCGTCATAACACCCACTATAGCAAACAATACACTTACCATCAATGACATCGCTCAGGCAATAAACAAAGAAATACTTACCGTCACCATCACTTCATTGCATGGCGTACAACATCAAATAACAACAAATGATATACAATTCACAACAGATGATATCATCATAAACATACAACATCTACCAATTGGATGGTATGCCGTCCAACTAAATGACGGGCTGCATAGCTATACTACTTCTCTCATCAAACGATAAATAAATATTCTGCCTCATCGAACATTACTTAACAAGTGAATTACACATATTTTCTACCTTATGAACAACTTCTAAACAACCATACAGTTTTGTTTTAGAAATCGCAAATCCACCCAATGAAATGACTATACTTCTTACTTCGTTTTTTTTAATGTTACACTGTAAATCATTTCGATGTCTTTAGTATATTCTATTTTAATAGGATAAAATCGCATATAACCTTTTTCATCAAATGTAAATTTGGCTCCTCTAGGAAGAATTGTACTTACTATTTTATTGCTATCATTTAATTGGTATGTTGAGCTGAAATAACTACCACCTAATGCCGTATAATCTATTGTAATTTGATTGGTTAAACTATCAATGTTGACTTTTAAATTATTATCTTCAACATCAATCCACTTCCCATAAATGCTATTGTTGGTTTCCTTTGAGTTACCACAAGATATATGAAACACTAAAAATGGGATAATCATATACAACTTAAACACCTTCTGTTCCATCTTTATCAACCGTATATTCATTTTTGACATAATTTCTTTTTTTAATATTCCATAAGGGTAATAGTTCGGAAAGTTACATATTTTTGTTGTAAATGGCACTGTACTCACCGCCCGTGATGTAATGAAAGTAGGAAATTGGGTGTGAAGTTGGATATGTGAATCAATAATATTGATGAACTAGACAGATTCGGAAATATTGATGTATTTTACAGTTTTGGACTCATTAAAATTAATCCTTACTTTACTTCAACTTCTCAATACTTTTCTAAATATTCTTGCCAACTATTCGGATACCTTTCTTTAATCCTTTCCTTAATGTATTCTGGTACGGGAGTGGCTCGATAATCTATACCCTTGGATTTCAAAAAATCTACTATCTGCATTTTATATTGGTAATCAGATGAATATAAAGGAAATATATCTTTTCTTAATACATCCACTAAATACATGGGTTTCCCTTTGTCGTTAGGGTCTCGATTTTCAAACAAAACTGAGTCATCCGGTATAAAAAACACAGGACGATGATAGTTTGCTCCGTGCTGAAGTAAATAGTTCGAAATTTTATACTCATTTGTCATTACCGATTCACCAAATGCCGATTGACCATACTCATTCTGATAATTTATGTCCGCACCATTGTTTATTAGCAGTTCTACAAATTCAATTTTACCGGAACTGACAGCTGAAATTAATGGTGTTTGTCTCGTGCTATTTCCTTCACTTCTTTCACCTGTTTCTATATCGTTTACATTTGCACCATTTTTAATCAATATTTCAGCAAATTTAATATCATAATCTCGAAGTCTAACAGCTTCAATCAATGCTGATGAGCCATCAAAAGTATTATGTATGTTTATATCTGCTTTATTGTTTATCAAAACCATAAATGGTTCCATTTGTTGATTCATTATCGTAAAAATGAGAAGAGTATTTCCATACTTTGGATCTTGGTAATTTATTATATTGGGGTCTTTCGTAATGATTTCTTTTATTTTGAGTTCATCTTCATCTTGAACTGCTTTAGCTAAGTCCCATGCCACTGTATTCTGGAAAAGGCGATAATCTCTACCTTTTAATTTTGACTTGTCAACTGGGTTTTCTCTATTACAGTTTAGTTGTAAAGGTAATAGAATAAAGAACAATATTCTTATAATTATTGGTTTCATATTTTTTTCTTTCTTGTTTCTTTCTTATTTTATTTTTCAGAATTAATACTGGACATGACTGTCTGTGTCTATAAAATAAATCGGGTTACTAATACTAAGACAGTAGGGGTTCCATTCTGGCATATCTCTTTCTTTTGAATCTGTACTCCCTACTCTCGGGTCATATATTCTTGCGCTATAGTCCAAACTATTTGCCTCTCCTTTTATTTCATCATCTTTTTCTTTGCCATTATACCCATAGCGGTAATCACTGCTCAGATCATAGCTGCCTGCCGTCCCTGTGTGCTCCATTTCGAATGAGTAATAGTTCGCAAAGTTACATATTTTTGTTGTAAATGACACAGTAAAGACAGCCCGTGATTTGATGTCATTACTCACCACACGCACATTGCCAAGGTGGTCATTGTATTCATATAACATTCAGTTAGAATCAAATTATCATATTCCTTTTTTGAGTTAACACTACACTTTTACATAAAAAAATAAATTTACTTATTCGTGTGTATGAAGAAAAATTGAATTAAAATACAAGAGACACACTAAAAGGGAAAGAAATACTATAGTTGTTGTGAACAACATACAAAACTTAAGAAAACTAATTTTCTTACATCGATAATCAAAAAGGCAACTCAACCCCATAAAAAATGACAGAATAAAAACAGATAGTGCATTAAAGAATAGATCTTGATCGAACACATCAAAACTGGTAGAATCTGAAAATATCCAAATAAAGAGTAGTAAATATATAAAATAGAAAAAGTAATATTTAAGTTTCATTTTTACTTTAATCGATTATATTAGGTGAATTATTACGTATTTTTTTGCATCTTTGATTGGATTGTAATTTTTATCATTAATAAAAATAAAAATTATACTTTAATTATTTTCATTTCATTGACAACTAAAAAAAAGGCACTATATTACTAGATGTTTTCATCTTGAGTTCATTTCTTAACAAGAACCAAAACATTACTTTGGCTTAAACTTCGAATAATATAATTTACCATCACATTCAAACAAAAAATAGATAACACCATTCAATTTATTAAAATAAACAATCGCATCAGTAGGCCTAAATCCTAAATGTTCGCTTTCGAACCCACATTTCCTTTCTAAGGGAAAATTGTAAATATTTTCCAAAGCAAAGTCTCTTCCATACTCAAGTATATATATTGATAAATCTCTAACTTGCTTATATGTTTGGTTCTTATATTCTTTGAAACCAAAGAAATAGCATTTATTATCTTTTACGCCTAATATACTTAAATCAAAATAATATATTGAGTCAAAGCTACTTTCTAAAGGTATCTTTAGTATCTCTGAACTGCTTCGAATGTCTCGTATATTCAAAAGATTGCCATCTTCCACCTGGTACAGAGTATCGTGAACAATCTCAAAATCACTCTCACTTTCTATCTTTATCCTGTTTAACTTGAACGAAGGTATATTACCATCATCATTGACAAGGGTAGCTTTGTTTAAAAAATATGTACTTTGACTATCATAACTGTTCTCTATCGAATAATAGCTTCCCTGATCTTCTCGAATCACCCACCCGAAATTAAACAAAGGCTTACTTGATTTAGAATTTTTGTTAATTAAATAAAGTTTTTTGTTCTTTGTGTAATAATAATAATTACTGTTCCTTAAAACACCGATAGCACTAAAATTTTTACTTACATGATCTTTTTCTTTAAATCTTATTTTTTCTTTCAACTTACCATCTTTTGAAAAAGAAAAAACAGTCATTTTATCAATACCACAAGCTAAGGTAATACAGTCATTTTCATCAACATGGATAGTACCCGCAAGATTAGAACATTCTTTGTATTGCAACTCAAGCTCAATCAATTCTAAATTAATCTTAGTAACTTGCGAGTAACTCAGATTTAATGAAATTATTAATACAACAAAAAACAATATTGACTTATGCTTCATATTTAATTATTTTCCTTGTCGTAGTGAACAATCAAAACAACACCTTCACCTTTTCATTGTGTGCGCTTCCGTATTGACTTTGCTTTATCAAACCCATTTGTAAAGAAATAATCACGGTTCTCAAGGTCTCATGGAGAGCTCGCAAACAACTATGCCGTCTTTTCCCATCAGGGTCAATAGCCATTCTTGGAGCATTGGCGACATAATTATACGCTGACATACTCGGATATTTTGATTCCAAAGGATCTGTACTCATCCATCTGCCTACTCTCGGGTCATATATTCTTGCGCCGAAGTCCAAACTATTTGCCTCTCCTTTTATTTCATTGTCTTTTTCTTTGTCATTATACCCATAGAGGTAATCACTGCTCAGATTATAGCTGTCTGCCGTCCCTGTGTTCTGCATTCCGAAAGGATAATAGTTCGCAAAATTATATATTTTTGTTGTTTTTATTTAAACTATTAATAGTATAATTTAAATATGATATTTAGTTAAAAAAAACTAATGAGAAAATAGAACAATTACAGATGCTTTTTTCTTAAGAAGGTGTTGTTTGTAACTCTTGTTAAATCGCTTCTGCAGAAAAAGATAATTTCTTATATATTGTTCTACGATTGTCATTCTTTTTTTGTATTCTTCGTTACCTATTACTTTTTTTTCTGATTTTTTATGATAATTAACTTTTACATATATTAATTTTACAGCCTTTATCTTAAAATTATTCGGAAAGGTATTTCTGTTAGAGAAAGCATATCCGTTTACAAGACAAGTATCACCTTCGCTTATATTCAGTAATCTATGTAATTCAATTCTTTCCGTACTATCTAAATGATAGATAAATGCTCTATTTCCCAAACTATCACCCGAAAAACAGACCGAAACAGGCTGACACACAGATGTAAATTGTAGAAAAAAAGAAAAGATACATGTTGTATAAATTAAGAATAATGCTTTTCTCATTAAATTCATAGCTTACCCCGCTCAAGCAGTTTTGGGTTAGTATTCTCAAATTTAGCTCCATTTACCCTCGACTTTTTCGGGGTAGGTTCATATCGCTCTGTGTCATAGGCGCATCTTATTTTTCCATCATCGTCTTGTAAACGAAATATTCGATAAGGTGGCTCTATTTTACCAATCAGTGAAAATTTTGAAGTTACTTCCTCATCCCATTGCCTCTTATCCAATTCTAATGATATAAGTTCTAACCGGTTAGACATTTGTCCCGAAAGATGAATATCCGTAGAATACGACTTGCTGATAATTTTGATTACTCTTGCAGTATCATTAACATATAAAACTTTCACATAGCATTTTCGATACACATTGCTCTTCCATACTTTTAGAACTTGGTAACTCATTGCGTTTTTCTGGATAGTATCAACCGACTGGAGAATCAAATCCTTCCGTTTTATAGGTATCATAACTGTTTTTACCCCATTTCCTATCATATCCTTTAAACGATTATTAGGATTAAAAGCAGGATTTTTAGGGGTCGGGTTATTATTATCATCGCAACCAACGATGAAAGCGTTTATTAGTAAGGTAATTAGGATAAATGTCATTCTCATTCTTTCACCTTAATTTCTTTTTTAACATTTTCCCTCTTTTCAACTTCAATCACCAACTTTTTAGGGTCTTTTTTGGTCTCTGCCAATTCTAGTCCATCAATACCAATACCATCAATAGGACAATTCATTGCATAACTGTACGGTGTCCATTTAGGATAGCTATGAGTAAAAGGATCTAAAGATAAAATCTTCCCTACTCTCGTGTCATATATTCTTGCGCCGAAGTCCAAACTATTTGACTCTCCTTTTATTTCATCATCTTTTTCCTTGCCATTATACCCATAGCGGTAATCACTGCTCAGATCATAGCTGCCTGCCGTACCTGTCTGCTGCATTCCGAATGGGTAATAGTTCACAAAGTTACAAATTTTTATTATAAACGGCACTGTACTCGCCGCCCGTGATTTGATGTCATTACTCACCACACGCACATTGTGATGCAAATCAAGAGAATCAAACATGAATGTCTCTTTATCACAACAATGGTAGCGTACTTTCTTTTTGCAATATACGGATTAACTGGAAAATTCTGTGCTATTACTATGAGGTTTTTTCAATTTAAGCCCATGTGGGATTGGCTTTAAGTTCAATTATTTCGTGTGTCACAGGATGTTCAAAAGAAAGATATGTGGCGAAAAGTTTAAGATTAATGGTTTTTGTATATGTTCCATATTTACCGTCGCCAACTAATGGATATCCCATTTCTGCAAACGTTACTCTAATCTGATGATAACGTCCGGTAATGAGTTCAATTTCAATTTCTGAAACATCATTTCTTTTATTGAGAAATCGCCACAGTAATTGGGAGAGTTTTGCTCCGGGAACATTTTGATGTACAATTTTAGCACATAATTCAATTTCATCTTTCAGCAACCATAATGATTCTGAAATCCACTCACCACTTGCTTTCTTTTCTTTGTCAAGTAAACGATTATACTCTATTGAAATGTCACCGCTGACTAATGCACGGTATATTTTTTTCATTTGTTTATTTCTAATGATTTCAGCCAACCGTGATGTTGCTTTTGAAGTTTTACCGAAAATCATAACACCGCCAACAGGACGATCAAGACGATGAACAAGCCCGCAATAAACATTACCGGGTTTATCATACTTTTCTTTCAGATATAACTTACAATAACTAAGGACATCATAATCACCGGATTTATCTGCTTGCACAGGAATATTAGCAGGTTTAATTATTCCCAGAAGATGATTATCTTCATACATCACAGTAATGGGATTGGTCATGGGGTCCATCGCGCTGTTATCCCGCAAGGCAAAAGCATTGTGGGTTGTTTTTGAATCGGCAACGCTAATTCACCATATTCGACAGAGCCGGAAGGTAATTGAGAGGTCAGAACATTTTTTAAGACAATGGGAGAAATTGCCGTGGTGTAAGAATTAACCAAAAAGAATAAAGGTTTATCACTTAATAGACAAACAGATTCTTTGACAAGTTCGGCAAAATGTTTTTCAAATTTCCATGTTTCCCCATCCTTGCCTCGCCCATAACTTGGAGGGTCCATAATAATGCCATCATATTTTTTTCCTCTTCTTTGTTCTCTTTGTACGAATTTCAAACAATCGTCCACAATATAGCGAATTTTGTCATGTTCAATTCCATTACATTGAGCGTTCTGTTTGCACCAATCAACCATCCCTTTTGCAGCATCAACATGGGTAACTTGAGCACCCGCAACCGCCGCCGCAATTGTGGCAGCTCCCGTGTAGCCAAAAAGATTCAATATTGATATTGGTCGTTTTGCTTTCTGTATGGATATCATAGTTTTATCCCAATTCACAGCTTGTTCCGGGAATAATCCTGTATGCTTAAAATCGGTAGGGCGGACAATAAATTGTAATTGTTTGTAACGAATGGTCCACGATTGCGGTAATTGATTTTTTGCGTTCCATGAGCCACCGCCGGAAGTACTTCTAGTATAGACAGCATCGGCATCGTTAATATTCATACCGGAGGGATTATTCCAGAGTACTTGCGGGTCAGGACGCACTAATAATTTATCGCCCCATCGCTCTTTTTTCATGCCGCCATGACATTCGATTATGGCGAAATCTTTCCAATCTTCTGCAATAAATGTCATGAGATATTTACATGGTATTGTGTATGTTTTGTAATTTCATAAAATTCCAAAGTGCTATATTTTCTTTCATAAATGCGGCAAATTCATTCAAAGGTAACTGTGTAGCCGCATCAGACCAAGCTTGCGCGGGACGTGGATGTGTTTCCACGAATAATCCATCAATACCTGTGGCAATAGCTGCACGTGTTAATGCTCTGATAAATTTCGGTTGACCACCGCTCTGTTCGCCACCACCGGGTTGTTGAACGGAATGAGTAGCATCAAAAATCACAGGAAATCCGGTTTGCTTCATCAGCACAAGTCCCCGCATATCAACAACTAAGTCATGATAGCCAAATGTTGTTCCTCTTTCGGTGAGCCAGACATTCGGATTACCATGCGCTGTAATTTTTTTGGCTTGTTTCTCCATATCTCCGGGAGCAAGGAATTGTCCTTTTTTAATATTAATTGTTTTACCTGTTTTAGCGGCAGCAATCAAAATATCGGTCTGTCTGCATAAAAAAGCAGGGATTTGCAAAATATCGGCAACTTGCGCCACCGAGTCTGCTTCTTCAGCACTGTGAATATCGGTCAAAATAGGTAAAGAATATTTTTTCTTTATCTGAGCCAAATACTCAAGCGCAATATCATCACCCAAGGAAGAAAAAGAACTAAGACTTGTACGATTGGCTTTTCTATACGATGCTTTGAAAATAATATTAACATCACATTCTTGTTCTACACGGACGAGAGTCTCCGCAACTTCTTCGAGCATATCTAAAGATTCCACCACGCATGGACCGGCAATGACAGTCAATTTGTCGGGGTTCATTGTTGATTTTTCTGAAATTATCATACACCTTTCCTTCTAAGTGCTTTTTGACGATGTACATTGAGCACAGCACCAATCATTACCATATTAATAACAAGTGAAGTTCCGCCGGCACTCATAAACGGAAGCGGAATCCCCATGACGGGAAACCATCCGATTGCCATGCCTACATTGACCAAAACATGATAGAAAAACATGGTAGCCACGCCAAAACTGAGCAAGCTTCCAAAGCGCGATGTGGCAGTCGTCGCCGTATCAACGCAACGATAAATAATTGTCCCCATAAAAAAAAGTATGATGACCCCGCCAATAAAACCAAATTCTTCCGTTGGTACACAAAAGATAAAATCAGTCCATTGTTTTGGAATATATCGCAATTGTGTCTGTGTTCCTTGTAAAAACCCTTTGCCTGTGAATCCACCGCTACCCACGGCAAGAATGGATTGAATAACATTATAGCCACGTCCTTTAGGGTCGGAATCGGGGTTCAAAAAGGTTTGAATCCGTGCTTTTTGATGCGGTTTCATAATGCCATAGACATAACCGGAAGAAAATCCGGCACCAACCAAGACGGCAATGCCAATAATGGTAACTATAATGCCTCGCCTGAACGAGATAGCAAATGCAGAAAGAATGCCTGCACAAACATAAAATGCATTTTGCCCCCAGAATGCAGAAATTGCAATTGCCGGTGCGCCGACGATAATGAAGAGAAAGTATAAATCCAGCCCAGCCCATAATGCCATACCAACAGACAAGGCAATAAACACACTCGCCGATCCAAAATCGGGTTGCGCCATAATTAAAGCAATAGGAAGACCAAACATTAACAATGTAATACCGGCATCGCGTACTGTAGAGATATCAGTCCCTTTTTGCGATAAATACCTTGCAACAGCGGCTATTGTAGCGAATTTTACTAACTCTGCGGGCTGGAATGTAAATGTTCCTAATGCAATCCAACTTCGAGAACCATACACCTCCTTTCCTAATGGAGTCAGCACAGCAGCAAGCAACACAAGACCAACGATAAATCCGATATAAGATAAATTAAACAGCCAACGCTCCGGCAAATACGCAACCACCACCATACAGATCAAACCGACACTTGCATACTGAAGTTGTTTATTAAAAAACTCGCCTAAGCCGGTATAAAAGGTAGCACTGTAAATTGAAATAAGACCACAAGCGATAAGAAGTATGGTGGCAAAGAATAAACTTAAATCGAATGTCTCAGCAGTTTTCGGGTTTCGTGTACTCGTATAATCAGATTCGATGGCACTGTCATATTGCATTGTTAAACCCGATTGATAAATTCTACACTATAATTATTGTCTTCAAAAACGAGCTTTGTGACTCCGCCATAAGCCAAGCGTATGTCGAAGGTTTTTTGAAATGGAATCTCCAAAGCAAATGACAAAAGACATCGGATAACTCCGGCATGTGTCACCATGATAACATTTTGATTGTTCTTGGCAGAAACTTCTTTGAAACACTCAATGGAACGATTATAAAGATCCGTATAACTTTCACCACCGGGACAACGAATATTGACAAAATCTTGCATCCACATTTCGAGAATATCAGGCTCGATGTCATCCCAACGTTTCAATTCCCAATCACCAAAATGGAGTTCCATCAAACGGCGATCTTGAACAACAGGACGTTTTGCCAGAACCTCAGCAAGTTGCACGCAGCGGCGTGAAGCGCTAGTAATGGTATAAGCACTCTGTTTGTCGGGAATTAGACGCGCCGTGTCATTAGCTTCTTGAAGAAAAGTAGAAAACAAATTTACTTCTGCTTGTCCATAACATAGCCCTTTTTCAACATTGACAGAAGTATGTCGGACGATGTAAATATCCACAATGAGTATATCCGGGAGTTAATAAACGAAATTCGAGAAAAGCAATGTTCGAGGTTTCATAGATGGTAAGAATTGAAGCGAAGTGAAACGACTATGAAAAACCTTACTCATTATGCTTATAAAACTAAACCCCAGAAAGTGATGTTCACGACTGGGGTCAATTGTAATGGTGCCCGGGGCGGGACTTGAACCCGCACGACCTTCTACGGTCCCAGGATTTTAAGTCCTGTGCGTCTGCCGATTTCGCCACCCGGGCAGTTATTTGATTGCGAAAATACGAAAATGATTGTGTTTACCAACACTAAACTTACGATTTTTGTGTAGAATTTATCGTATTAATATGAACAATAGTTTTTTCTATATTTGTATCTCTTTGTTATTATTTGCTTTGAGCGGTTGCACATCTCACAATGAAGTTGTTGCCCCGCCGGAGCAGACACCTCCACCATTCGTTTCTATCATAGCATTGCCCACAGCAATCGAGGGCAAGCCGAATGTAGAATATACCTTTTCAGTATTGCAAAAGAATATTCCGGACAATGCACTTTTTCGTTGGTTTGTTGACCCTCAATACCCCGTTGAATTACAAACTTCGCAATCATTTCACTATATCTTCTCCGAAGACGGATTCTATTTTGTCACTCTCGAGGTTGTGGATAAAGAGATTTCGAAGATTTTTGCCACCGCAAAACTGAAAGTCAATATTAGGAGTACATTGCCGAAACTGCGCGAGATTCGGATAAACAGCGGCACTTTCGAGATGGGCAAACAAACGGAATTTTCTGAAAATCCGGTAAGAGTTGTTTCCATAAGCACTCCATTTCATATAACAGAAACCGAAATAACACAAAAGCAATGGTCAGATATATATGGTCACAATCCCTCATGGTTCAAAGGTGATAATCTGCCGGTTGAAACTGTTTCATGGTACGAAGCGCTCGAATTCTGCAATTCACTTTCCATTCGCAGCGGATTAGAGCCATGTTATACATTTCTTTCAGACGATAGTGTTCAATGTGACTTTTTGCGCAATGGTTATAGATTACCGACTGAAATGGAATGGGAATACGCAGCAAGAGCCGGCGCAAAATGGGATACACATAATGGGAATATTTCTAGCACTATTGATGGTTGCTTGCCTTTAGATCCTGCATTGGATGAACTTGCTTGGTATTGTGGAAATGCAGAGTTTACAACACATGAAGTGGCTGAAAAACAACCCAATCAATGGGGTCTGTATGATATGCTCGGCAATGTACAAGAATGGTGCTGGGATTGGTACGACGCTTATTATTATGCAGAATCACCACTTACTGATGCTCGTGGTCCGTCAACGGGCACTCATAAATCATGTCGCGGCGGTTCATGGTATAATCAAGTATTTTTATCCCGTTTATCGGCTCGTTTGTTTTATCGCCCTTCGAATAGAACAAATATTATTGGATTCAGAATTGTGAGGAAAGCAGAATAATGAATACTCCGAGAACACTATCCATGCTTGTCATTGTCTCTATGATATGCGTTTGTTTTGTAGGATGCGGTGAAGATACAATTATACAAGAACAACCAAAGAACTCCGATTCTACAGCTATATTTCGAAATGCCTTTACTGCCCCCGAAGAAT
>JAFLBY010000104.1 GCA_017302855.1 Candidatus Kapaibacterium sp. | reverse complement strand
GAGTTCGGGATAAATATTTCGTCCTAAAAGAGCCGTTGTCATGATAAGGTTACACGGTAACTTCATCTGAAAGAGCGCATCTAAATTATTGGTATCTTTTTTGGGGTCAAAACATATCTCAATGTTGATAGATTTTCCGGGTACTAATATTTGATTTATGACTCCATTAGGATTACCGGGTCCAAAAGATAATCGCGTATCATTAAGCAAAATTCCACCACCAATAGTAATTCCGACTTTTCCTATATTTTTTAATGTAATAGTCCGACATTCTTTTTTACCTGCGGTTACAGTATAGCGGACTGTATCGTTAAACTCAATATCTAATGGCTTAAATACACTACGGTAACGTCTTCTATTCCCCATATTATCAATTGCATCAATGACAAAAAATCCATTTTTTGATGGATTTACCGGCTCCGCTCTAAAGGTAACAAATGTTGATGTATCTTTTATTGGGTCAATTCTCCACGAATAATTTACAGTTGAATCTAAAGCAACACGCACGTCTCGTAAATACGTGCCTTGATCGGGTGGTGGTTCTTTGGCATATCCATTCACAAAACCACATTCATTTGTTGCATATATCGTCGGAGGAATACTCTCTTTGCGTGAATTAGGGATCAGCTCGCCTCCTAAAGAAAATGCGTATGCGTCATCATCATGTAAACCATACACAGTGCCGGTGAAGCGTCCTTTTTTTGTCGTTAATTTATGAGTTCCTTCTGTTAACCTAAAATTTATAAAATAATATCGTGTGTCGGGAATTTGATTGTTCATTATAGAAGGATACAATTCTCGAATCAATTTTCCATTAAATCGTAAGCTGTCACGCGCCAGAGAGTCACATGTTATGGTAATATGATGTGATCTAAATAGTCCATTCGGATAATGAAAAGCTCTAAATATTGCGTCTTGCATATATGCTGTTACAGGAGGTACAATTACCATAGATGGGTCATAACCGCTACTACCGGCTTCTAAACCTCGACTTGTGGGCATAAATTGCGTTAAAGAAAATGGATTCGAAGAAGTCCATGTTAATGGTTCGCCAAATGGTGCTAATGTGGCAAATGATCCCGATTCATCTAATGTAATCGTAGTATTGGTCATTTTTCCTTTTATGGTGATTGTAGTATTGGGTTCATAAGCAACAACTTTAAATATATCCGGGTCAGGCGAGGGGATTGTAAATGGTACGCTCACATAATTATTTGACCATAAAGTAGTTGGCACCAGCATTTCGATCAAATGATTACGGCTGTCATCTTTTAAGCCCAAAATTTCGGTGGGTACGCACGTTCGTACATGACCGGAAAGCACACCAATCGGTTTATCAGATCGTATAAATGTTCCGGTTAAATCATTGCCGGTTGCTTCTTTACTCGTTGAGCGAACAAGATATGTTTCGCCTTTGTTTAATGAGATATATACAGGTTGTCCGATAGAAGTATCTTTTTCCGTTTTTGCAGTTGTAGTATAAGTAACAAGAGTATTGTCCTCCGCTCCCATAATAAGGAATTCCCCTGTCCTGACCAATGGATCATAAATCCATGTCGTATTTGGCATTGATACAACGGCATATTCTTTTCCCCAATGCACAACAGGCATTGCTAAATACGCATCTGACGTGTGCTTAATTGTTGATAAACACGTCACCGTTACAGGCTTATCAGAACGTATCTCAATTCCTTTCATACGTCCCACTTCCGAATCAAAATTCTCATTGCCACGCGGAATTGTAATCCATGTGACACTATCCTTGGCTAAAGTATAAAAACGTACCTCTTTTGTCAGATAATTTTCGACTTGAACATTAGTTATCTCAGTAGTGGCTATACCCACTACTTGGACGAGCCCCTTTTCTGTGGCATTCGGATCTGTTATCAGTTCATTTTGCATGAAACCGACGATAAATCGGCGACCGGCATAACCATAAGGCATAGTAGTCTGCGCATCAATTTCAGCACAGATGCAGCCAAAGAAAATGCAAAGAGTCAGCAAAATACGCATAGAGCCCCCGAAGAAGTGAAGAACAATGCTAAGGAAACTTATAAACTAATTCCTACAAATATAGTCCTAATTTGCAGTTTTAGCATCAATTAAGTTACTTGCAATGAGGGAATTTGCAGTAACGTGTTTCAATTCGGCAGAACGATGATAGCCTCTTTGGAAATAAAAAGGAACAATGTAACCATTGTTCCTTACCAATAATAATTGTATGTTTAGTATATGAAAGAGTTATCGAACTACGACAAATGGAGCAGACATCATCGAACCACTATTATCGCTTAAATGCAGCGTGTATGCGCCTGTTGATAAATCTTCCACATTGAGTGTAAGTTGTTGTGTGCCAATCATAAAAAACGGAGGTAATTCAATTCTTTGACCATAAGCATTGTACAATGCAATCTCTCCACCGGTAAAGTGCCCTTCAATATTTACTGTCACATGAGCCCCTGTTACCGGATTCGGCGAAACATTTGCGACAGTTATGGCTGATTCTCGCACTGAGGTTGCACCATCTGCTGTAAGATTTTTAGTGTCAACCATGGTAGAGATATATTTATCTAATTCCATAGAAATACCGGAAAAAGACACATGCACCAGAGGAGTTTGCTGAGCTGCCCGCCAGAAAAGAAGAGAACTTGTGGATGCACTTGAGTCATTTTGTGTTAACTCAAAAGCACCGAGTAAAGTGGGCGGAGCCGGCTGCCCATTTAATGTATAAAGATGGCGGACAATTGTACTGCGCGACACCACTAAAACAGGATATGATGCACTTCGTTTACCATCAGCCATAGGAATCCGCATTTGCCCCCAGCCGATAACAGAATCGTATTGAGCTACAACTGTATTACGCACAAATGGTGCTCTATTCAACCCAAAATTCGTAATCGTCATTTCTGTATTGAAATCTAAAGAATACCCGGACCCCCATGCAGAGTTCATCGTACAAGGAAACTTCATGATCGTGCGCGGTGTCACATATTCGTATTGCTGGTTGAGCAGATAAAAGGTGTCCATGACATTACCGGTAAATTGACCGATAGGATAGCGTTGTTCCGAGAACGAAGTTGCCACCTCATGCATACCTGTATCATCTGCTTTATAGTACGAAGTTCTATCTACTACTGTCGTTGGTGTACTCTGTTCTGAAAATTCTATTGATATAGTATTGGGATAGAGAGGGTTGGTTGAATTTACAAAATCATAAGAGCGAAAATTGCTCGTAAGCATAAATTGCGATAAGTCCCAAATAGGAACAGTACTTTCTAACAAAGAATTCCAGTTATTACTGTTCATTTCAACACCGACAGTCACTTGTTGATCAGCGACAAAAGACGTGTTGGTTTTGTCAAAAACAGGCGGTTGCTGCGCATGAAGAGCCGTTGTGACAGAAAGAAACACAAGAAGTAAGAGTTTTTTCATAAAAAACCTTTCATTAAGTAAAGAAATAATGGATTGAACTTCAAAAATACAGTTTTTATGAAACCGTCCACCTACGACAAAAACACTACAAACTCACACGATAATCTCAATAGCGATGAACATACGTAAATTTGTACTTTCACATCTGATTTGAAATTTATGACTTCTAAACATGTAATAACTTTTTTCTTTTTATACGTATGCTCTTCTTTCGGTCTTATGGCTCAGCAACAAATGGGCAGAGGCGCTCAAGATCGAAGTGCATATTATCAATATGGGGAACCATTTTACTGTGAACCGATAATCACCGCGCATACCAATCAAGATTCTGCCCGCGTAACTTTTTTATTCAAAATCATGAATGATGTTGTTGCGTTTTCCAAAAATCAAAAGATACGCGACCCACGAGGTAGCTATGTGGCTGCACCTTTTGTCACCATAGAAATACGCAATAGTGAAAACATTATCATTCGGCGTTTGGGCTGGAAAGACAGTGCTTTTGTTTCTAATTTCGACAAAACGAATGCAAAAAACGAGTTTATCTATGGTGTGGGTTCTTTAATATTGTCATCAGGTAAATACACCGCAGATATAGTTTTAGGAGATAAAGAGACTCCCCAAATCCGAAAGATAAAAACGCAACCCATTATCATTGGCAAGCCTTCGCAACACTGGATGAGCAATATAGTGTTCGGAAAGAACTTCGAGGACACCGTTGTTTCTAAAATTATCCCGGTGCATTTGGGTGGCGATATGCCTTTTGGTACTGATAAAGTTGCAGCCATAGTTACCTTATTCGGTCACAAAGCCAATGCAGAATTTTCTTGGAAAATAGAGCAGCTCAGAAGTCAAGAGTTAAACGCATCGTGGGGTAGTTTCGCAACAATAGAATCATTCGTCACTTCAAACCCGAAAAAAGTGCTGCATTTCACCGAAGAAGCTCTGTTCGGTTCGGGCATTGATACCTACCTTACTTTCATCCCTTTTGTAAAAGATGCTTCATCATTGGTAATTCCTATGCCAACAGAATCATTAGTACCAGGCAAATACACATTGACTATTGTTTCTAGAGCAAATACAAAAGACAGTATATCACATACCTTCGAAGTCCGCTGGGATAAAATGCCAATGTCATTGATAAAGCCAACCTATGCTATCGAATGTATGTACTATATTCTCAGCGATGAAGAGTATGATGAAATGAATTCCGGTAATGATGAAGAAAAGAGGAAAAAACTGTTCAACTTCTGGAAAACCAAAGATCCCACACCGGGCACAATGTTCAATGAGGCAATGGCAGAATATTTTCGACGTGTTGATTATGCCTACTTTAACTTCCAGACCCTTGCCGAAAACGATGGGGCAAAATCACAAAGAGGAAAAATTTACATACTCTTCGGCGCGCCTAAACATATAGAAAAGCGACTCACCGATGACAATAGAGTGCAGGAAACATGGAGCTACCCTGACAAAGTGAAAAAAGAGTTTACCTTCGAGAAGTCGAGCACAGGAGTGTTTAAGCTTACGAAATCAAATGACTTATAGATTCGACCGATTCACCGAGCACTTGTATATACTCTCAGTTGCGAAAAAAAATTTTTGTCAGTATTGATAAAGTACGTAGTTTTGCAGCGAGTTGAGTGGCAATCTCTCCCCTGGGAGCCACGCTAGATGCTCAAGCTTGGAATGTTTTTTTTACATTTCGGGCTTTTTTTATTTTTAGCCGTACCTTACATGAAAGGAAAATCATTATGAGTTTAGAACAACGAATCAATGAAGACATGAAAGCTGCAATGAAAAGCGGTGATAAAACAAAATTAGACACCATTCGCCTACTTCGTGCTGCTATCATCGAGTTCAACAAAAGTGGCACCGGTGCAACGATGTCTGAAGATGATGAGCAAACAATTCTGAATCGAGAAGCAAAAAAGCGAAGAGAAGCATTAGAACTCTATCGCCAGAGCAATCGTCCCGAACTCATAGAAAAAGGCGAGCAAGAGCTTGCTATTATCATGGAATATTTGCCAAAACAACTTTCAGAACAAGAAATAACCGACACTATTTCAGCTATTATAGCCGAACTTGGTGTCACCGAAATGAAAGATGCCGGAAAAGTAATGGGCGCAGCGATGAAACAATTACGTGGAAAAGCAGAAGGAACGACTGTGCAAAACATTGTCAAATCTTTACTGCAATAAATACAATAAAGCACTTCACCATATATGCACTTAATGACAGAAAAAACATTATTACAAGATTCATTGAAGGAATTAGAATTTCACCGTGTACTTGACCAAATAGCAAGACATTGCATATCCGAACCCGGCAGAGAAATAATCTTAGATACACTACCGAGCGAAGACATTCAATGGCTGCGCACAGAACATTCCTTAGTGGAAGAATTACGCCTCGTAGCAATTCGTAATGAGCACTTGCCCATTGAAGGACTCTATGACATGCGTCCTATGTTACAGAAATCATTAATTCAAGGTGCTTTTCTTACTCCAACAGAATTATTGGCAGTTCATGATACAATTCGCGCTTCAAGACTATTGCGACTATATTTTCGCGACAAGGAAGAGTTGTATCCGGCAATCAGGGCTTTTGTTGAACAATTACACGAAAATCGTTTTTTTGAAAAGCATATAACCGATGCAATTGATGAAACAGGTACTGTTAAAGATAATGCCAGCCGTGAACTTGCCACAATCCGCAAAGATATTCAAGAAACAACAGCAAAATTACGCTCAAAAATTCAAAAAATATTGAGGCAAGTCGTTGAAGAAGACCGTGCAATGGAAGAATTTATTACCCAAAGAGAAGGGCGTTTTGTTTTACCGATAAAGGCAGAAGCAAAACGACAAATTCCGGGTATTATCCATGGCGTTTCGCAAACAGGTTCCACTGTTTTTCTTGAACCGGCGGAAATATTTGATTGGAATAATCAATTATCTCTTCTTCTTCATCAAGAACAAAGAGAAATTGTAAGAATATTAACTACTCTTACGGGTGAATTAGGTGTTGAAGCTGTTCTTTTTATGGGTACAGCGGATATTTTAGCTCATTTTGACGCATTAGCCGCTAAAGGAATATATGCAGTTGAAAAAGGCGGAATAATGCCCGAAATAGTAGATTTTCACCATGTAGAGTTACAAAATGTTTATCATCCTTTATTATCAGTCGGTTCCGGGAAAAAACCTATTCCCCTTTCAGCCGAATTTGATGAACATGGTCGAGGATATTTAATTTCAGGTCCTAATGCGGGCGGCAAAACGGTTGCATTAAAAAATATCGGGCTAAATATTGCAATGGCTTTATCGGGAATATTCCCTCTTGGAAATTGCCGTACCAATCCGCGTTTAATTTTTACCGCCGTCGGTGATCATCAATCCATAGAACAAAATCTTAGTACATTCAGTTCTCAAATTGTTCGATTACGCGATATTCTCTCTTTTTGCTCTCATTCTGCATTAGTTTTAATAGATGAAATATGCTCAGGAACTGATCCGCAAGAAGGCGGCGCACTTGCTGCCGGTATCTTGGACAGTCTTATTGAACGACATGCTTTTTTTGTTGTAACAACGCATCAAAGTTCATTAAAAACGTATGCACTAAATCGTGAAGAAATAAAAAATGCTTCCATGGAATTTGATGAAAATAAATTAGCTCCGACCTATAAATTTTTATCAGGTATTCCGGGTAACTCCTATGCATTTGTTCTGGCTCAATCGGTAGGAATACCGCCCCATATTTTGGAAAATGCAAGGAATTATCTTGGCGACAGACAATCAGAAATCGAAAAAAGTATTGCCGCTTTGCAACGTTATAAATCTGAAGCAGAACAGCATACATTAAAAGTTGCCGAAGAACGATTAAAAGCAGAAAATTCTCGAAAAGAATATGAAAAGAAATTCGAAGAGTTTAAGGTTAAATACAAACAATTAGTTGGTTTAGCAAGAGAAGAAGCACAAGATATAGTTCAAAAAGCTAATGCTTTGGTGGAAAATACCATACGTGAAATTCGAGAGCAACAAAAACCGGTATCCGAAATTCGTAAAAACTTTGAAAAAGAAAAACAAGAAATTACGAAGAAAGCGACTGAGTTAAAAAAACAAGACGACATAAGTAAACCGTCCGGTTTTATTGTCGGGGATGCGGTCACTATGGGCGATGCTCAAGATATCGGTGTTATTATTGATATTGATGAACAATCAAAAGCCGCACAGGTTGAATTTAATGGTGTAAAATTTAAATTACCGCTTGTGCAATTACGACGCGCTTCAAAATCGAAAATCAAACAAACGGCACAATCAAAGAATGTTGCCGGATATGTAAAATTAGATGCCAGAGCAAGCACTGATGTCAGAGGTTTTCGCGCTGACGAAGCATGCAAAGAAGTTGAACGCCTTGTTTCCGATGCCGTTCTTGCTAATTTACCAAGCGTAACAATTATTCATGGCAAAGGGACGGGTGCATTGCGCCAAGCCATCCATGATCAATTATCACGTCACGGCTCCGTGTCGTCATTTAGAAATGGTGCAATTACCGAAGGGGGCGACGGAGTCACTATTGTAGAAATAAAGTAATGGTTACAATTCGGGATAGTATTCTGCTGCCTGTCAATGATGATAGTATTGTGCAAGCAGTAGAATACTCGCTCGCAACACATTTCAAAGATAATTTACGCGATCGAGACAGTGCCGTGCGTCTTGATTCTATGATACGAGGAAAAATTGGCGAACTTGCTCTCCGACATTGGTTAGAACATAATGACATTATCATTATTGATAACAATACTACCTCTGATGTATTTACACCCGATACAGACTTACGTATTCAAAGTTCAACTGTACTTTCATGTGAAATAAAAACATCTCTTATACCTGACTCATGGTATTCATTAGAGAAAACGCTACAAAAAGCAGATATAAAAATCATAAAGCGTGAAAAATCCATATTGGACATAAGTAATAATATTCATGTACAATTATTTTTTAACTTTTATCGCGATAAACGTGACAGATGGTTACGCTCATTGAATATTTCGCAAAACAATATCACCGCCGATGAAATAATTGACACATTGAATATTCCATTATACAAAAATCAAACTTTTTTTGTTGCGTGGATAGATACCCTCACACTATCGGAGCAATTACAGTCAATGGCACAGCCAATATGGACTTATGGTAAAAGAGAGTTTTGGAAATGTAATATACAAACACAATCGAAATGTCCTCGCAATCTCATACACTATATCAAAGAATATTCTTAAATATTGATTATTGGCAAAGAAAGCCTATTTTTGTACAACCTTGATGGGGATGAATTGGTCTCGACGGGGTGAAATGTTCTTGAGGGAGCGTGCCGAGCTACGCTGGTGGAGCTCGTAAATACAACCGGCGAATCTATACCTGGCAACTCTTATGAGTATGCTATGGCTGCCTAAGAACTAGGTTTAGCCATCATCGGTCTCAGATGTGTTCGTTCATTTGAACACCGGTGTCGCTTCTAACGAAATAGTGTTATGGTATTTCGGTGTGCCATGACATGAGATTTTCACTGATGGCAATAATGCTCCTGTTGTTCGGATACCATTATTGTAAGATTTAAATGAGCAACTGCGCACGAAGAGCCCACGGCTCATGCATTTCGGACGCGGGTTCGACTCCCGCCATCTCCACTTGAACACTCGCATTGGAAAATGTGGGTGTTTTTTTTTGCAAGACCACTAATGCCCGGCTAAGAAACTACACAAAATGCGGTAATGCAATGCCTACTTCGGCTTGTGAATTGAAGCCATGCGCACGACTGCCGCTTTCTTCGACTAACTGCGATTCCTGTTCTTCGTAGGCATAAAAGCATTTCCTTTTCTCATATTTGGATGAACAGACAAACTTTTGTAGTTTTGAGGAAATGGACGGTGCTTTGCGTCGATATGAGAGTTAGTGGCAACCGTAACGAGACAGTAGAACAACTATGACAACAGACAAAGAACATAATTGTAGAAATGACAAACAGACCAAATCTGACATTGAAAAATTCGGATTGTCTGTAATTATAATCGAAGCGACCGACTATTTGCCATCATTTGCATACAGTATCGGACTTTGGCAGAGATTCAAACATCCTGAAATAATTTGTTTTGGACTTAGAACTCAAACTTTGCATACAATCATAAATGATGTAGCAGACTTAGTAAAAAATGGACAAGTTATTCAGGCAGGAAAAACCTATGGCAACATATTTGAAAACAGCAAGTCAGAATTTTTGAATGTTGATAAAAGAAATTTGGGCGACTATTTTGGGACTGCAATTGACTATTATAATTCAAAAGATTTTCAAGCGTTACAGTTAGTATGGACAGACCGAAACGACAAATTTCCTTGGGAAACAGACTTTGAAGAAGATTTTATTTATAAGCAACCATTACTTGATAGAAATGCTGACTTCAAATTTAGAGAAGCAAAAAATTTAGGAATATTTACAACAAGACAATGGTTAGAGCTTAACAAACATATTTTAAGAGTTGTTCACGACACAGACGGAGATTGGCAATTTTTGACAGGCGACCAAATGCCAGAAGATGTAAAACTTGTTGCATTAGAACAGATGGTTATTAAAGACAGAACTCTAAATGAAGTATTTGACCTTGACTATGGCGAAGAAGCCGAAAGAGAATTTGTAGGTGGACAATGGAAAAGAAATTACATTGAAGAAGACGAAGAATAAAACGGCTGCCACTAACATCGGTTTGGCAATATGGCGGCTGAAGTGCTTCTATGAAACATTTGTACAAGGTTCAACAGCAGGAATTCTATTGAACTTTTGTGATAAATATCCGCCACATCGCCAAGCCCCAAACCGTTGACGGTCATTGTAAACGAACACAACAGACAAGGACAAAATTGAAATGAATTATCTTAAACTGACTTTTATAGTATTTGGACTTTTGCTTTGGGGTTGTAATCAAACAAACAGTCACAAACAAGCAGCAACTAATGAAAAGCGAGTGGATACTACTGACAATTCAATATCGCAAGACGAGAAAGAAACTAATGAAGATCTTAAAGACTACGAAATTGACAGTATAAAAGCTGTAATTGCTTTATTCAAAGAAAAAGACATTGACAGAATTTCGAACAAAATTAGTTACCCATTATACAGACAATATCCAATTCCGCGTATTAAAGACAAAGAAGAATTAAAAAAGAGGTTTAGCGAGGTTTTTGACCAGATCCTAATTGATAAAATTGTCAATTCCAAAATCAGTCAATGGTCAGAAGTTGGTTGGAGAGGAATAATGCTTAACAACGGTGATTTATGGATGGCTAATTCTGACGGAGTAATAACAACTGTAAATTACCAAAGCGACTTTGAAAAAGTTTTAAGAACTAATTTAATTGCTAAGGACAAGGAAAATTTACACGTTTCATTGAAAACTTTTCAAAGCCCTATTTATAAGATAAAGACAAATAAATATCTAATTCGCATTGACGAACTAACTGACTACAAATACAGATATGCTTCTTGGAAAATTGACGAAAAAGAAACTTCAAAACCCGACATAGTTTTAAATAATGGTCAATGGGAACACCAAGGAAGTGGTGGAAATCACGTCATAACTTTTGTAAATGGAATTTACATTTATAAAGTTTACCGAAATATTATAAGTGAGGACAATTCACCCGACATAACACTTGAAATTGAAAAAAATGGAGAAATAATTTTAACAGCAGATGGAACGCTAATAATTAAATAGAAACAACGACCGCCAACTACCGTAACTCTTCCGCAACTCATCAGCGATTGTTTAGAAGAATGTGATTTTTGCGGCTGCTACCGCGAAGAATGACTAAAGCAATTATCTTCTCCGGCATAGGCATCTCTCCCCTGCTCATATTTGGGTGAACAGACAAAGATTTGTAGTTTTGAAGGAAATGAATGGCGGATTGTGTCAATATAAGAGTTAGTGGCTAAATTATGAAGACCCTTACAACTTTGACAATTTTCATTCTGACTTTTGGACAACTTTATGGACAAAAGAAACAATGTCATTGCAACAAAGATACATTGATTAACCAAGCAACAGTTAGTTGTGAGGCAAAATTTCTTAACAATAAAGCTAAACTTTATTGGCAATACAACTGCGACAAAATTTGGCTCACACTTGAAACGACTCAACATAGGAAAATTACAATAGATGAAGTTCCGGTTGAGCTTTACGGTTATAGTTATAGGCTTGGCTTTCATTTTGTAAAAGAGTTTGACAAATCTATTTTGTTCAGAAGTGGTTGTCCAGCAAACGGACCTTGTATTTTTACACTGATAGACAAAAATACAGGCAAGAAAATTGACGATTTTGGACAGCTAATTTGTATTGACACAGACGTAAGAGATGACAAAAAATATGAGTTTGAGTTTATAGTTTATGCTGACAATAACTATAAAAACTTAATCATATATTATCCTGACAAAAAGAAACTTTTGACAGTGCCTTTTGACTTCCAACGGAACAATCTTACGGCGGTAATACCTGAATATCAATTTGATAGTATGAAATTAGACGGAAGTATCTTGACTCTTTTTTATACAAGAACAGACGGTAAAAAACTAAATTTAACAATAAACTTAAAAAACACAAAATACAGCCCCTAACATCGGTAACTCTTCCACAACTCATCCGCGATTGTTTAGAAGAATGTGATTTTTGCGGCTACTACCGCGAAGAATGACTAAAGCAATGATCTTCTCCGGCATAGGCATCTCTCCCCTGCTCATGTTTGGATAGACAGACAAAGTTTTGTAGTTTTGAGGAAATGAATGACGTTTTACGTCAATATGAGAGATGCATAAGTCTAAAAGACAATGTCAAGACAACAAACGACCGAGTGAACACTTAAAAATCGTAATTTTGGGAACGAATAGACAACAAAAAAGTGAAGCAAAGAATTTACATAGACACATCAGTATTCGGGGGACATTTTGACGAAGAGTTCAAGGAACATACCATTCCAATGTTTAAAAGAATCAAAGAAGGAGAATTCATTATTCTATACTCGACAGTTACGCAAGACGAACTTGAAAACGCACCTGAAAAAGTAAAAGAATTTGTAAAAAGTCTTAGAGCCGACATGACTGAGTTTATTGACATAACAGACGAAGCGGTTGACTTGGCGACTGAATACATTAAGGAGAAAGTCGTAGGACAAACAAGTTATGCGGACTGTTTACACATTGCTTTGGCAACCATTAACAGGGCAGACTTTTTAGTGAGTTGGAATTTTAAACACATTGTAAACATTGAAAGAATAAGAGGTTATAATTCTATCAACATTAAAAACGGGTACAAACAATTAGAAATTCGTTCACCAAGAGAATTTGAAAAATATGAAGACGACGGAGAAAACATTTGACGCTGTAAAATTTATGCGTGAACAACGAGACAAATTGAGCGAGAAGTTATCTAAAATGACAAAAGAAGAAATTTTAGAATACTTCAAGAAACGCAAGACACAGACGACAATAAAGCCCTGTGCATAGCAGCCTGTTTGGCGGCAGATTCAATTACATGTTTCATCAAATATATCTTCGTATTTCAT
>JAFLBY010000103.1 GCA_017302855.1 Candidatus Kapaibacterium sp. | reverse complement strand
CAACAATTCAATGATTATGAAAGAATTGAACATATCATGAATGATCTTGGCGGTACAATAGTTATAAAACCAAATACAAATGGTTCATCTGTCGGTTTATCAATAGTAGATAATGATATTGATCATGCAATCAAAGCCGTTCAACTTGCATCGCAATACGATACCACAATTTTAATAGAACGTTATATTGCCGGCAGAGAAGTAACTGTCGCTGTACTGGGTGACCAAGCATTTCCGGTTATTGAAATTGTTCCTGAGCAAGGTTGGTATGATTATCAAAACAAATATACCAAAGGAAACACACAATATTATTGTCCGGCTGATATAACTAATGATGAAAGAGATTTTTTGCAAAATTTAGCAGTGACTGCCCATAGAATTGTTGGGTGCACAGCGTATAGCAGAATTGACTTCAGACTTGATGAAGATGGAGTACCTTGGTGTTTGGAAGTCAATACAATACCGGGATTTACAGAAACAAGTTTAGTACCGATGGCGGCACAATCCATCGGCATCTCCTATGGTGAACTTTGTGAAAGAATTATTGCATTATCGTAAATATTACTATTATGAAAAGATTACAACTTTGTGGATTAGGTAATGGTTTAGTTGATGTTCAATTTCAAGTGAGTGAGAGTGATTTTGAGCATTTTGGCATAAAAAAAGGTACTATGACTTTAGTCACAGCTGAGGAACAAGAACAATATTTTCGACAATTACAAGGAGGCGTTCCACATCGAAGTAGTGGCGGTTCCGCTGCTAATTCGATTATTGCCTTCGCAGGTTTTGGCGGAAAAGCATCGTTCAAAACAGTGTTAGGCAATGATAACTGGGGTAATTTTTATGCACAAGAGTTCAATAATCTTCAGATTGAACTTATATCGGAAGTTATACCTAATAAAATGACAGGAACATGCTTAATACTTATCACCCCTGATGCTGAAAGAACACAATTAACATGTTTAGGAATAAATGAAGATTTTGGTACGGAGCATATTAATGAGCAGACAGTCGCAGATTCCGAATGGCTTTATATCGAGGGTTATAAGTTTAGTGAACCCAAAGGAGCGCATGCAATTCGGGAGGCGATATCATTTGCAAAAAAACATAATACGAAGATTGCAGTGACATTTTCAGATACCTTTGTTGTAAAAGTTTTTAGGGAGCAGTTAACAGAAGCCGTCTCAGCAGCTGATTTAATTTTTTGTAATGAAACAGAAGGATGCAGTTTTACCAACTTAGACAATCCCCATGCAGCATTTCAAAGATTATGTGAGATTGTTCCTAATGTAGCTTTTACGCGTGGCGCAGAAGGTTCACTTATTCGTTACAATAACCAAACGGTGGCAATCTCTACTTTTGATACTCATGCTATAGATACGACAGGTGCAGGAGATATGTATGCTGCCGGTTTTCTCTATGGAATTACGCACAACTATTCTCCGCAATTTGCTGGACACTTAGGTTCGTATGCAGCATCAAAAATAGTCTCGCAGTTTGGCGCACGCTTTAATGGTGACTACACTGAGATACTACAATTTATAAAAGAAAAATATGCATAATCAATGATGATCAAACTATCGTATTCCCGAATTATTACTTATGTAGTTTGCGTCATGCTTTTTATGACGGCAACAGAAATCTGTTCAGCGCAATCAGGAATGACTTTTGATGAGTTTTCATTAAAATTGTCAGCATACTTTGATGTTGAATTGATAGATGACATAAAAAAAGAATTACCACAAGCAGCTCAATACAGAATCTGGAGTTGGGATGCCGGTGATTTTTCCGGCGATGGCGTTCCTGATGTTGCATTTGCGGTTAAAGTCTTAGGTGAAAAACGAAAGATTTGTCGAGTATATCTTTTTACAGATACTGATGGGTTTTTAGTAAAAGTTGGTGAGTACAATTATAACTTTATAGACTTACCTTTAGAAGTTGGATTGGTGATAAGAAATAACTGTTGTTATGTCACTGAAAAACAAAAACAATTCCATTGGATAATTCGAGGTTACAGATATGATAATGGAATTGTATCGGTTATTGATGAGTTCACAACAGAGAAATTACCAAGTGTGACCCTTGAAGAATACACCAATTACTCTACGCTTGAATCATATCAAAAAACTATACTCACAAGAACGGGTGAGACTAAATATTTAAAGAAATACTTTACTATCCCCTGCTACCCTCGCGGTAAACAAATTTATCGCGGTTATACTTCGCAAGCCGAATGTTCAACGGTTGATTATTGCCAAAGTGGTTCTTTTTATTGGGAAAGTACATCCGATTGTTCATTCAAAGTTCGGTCAGTTTATGATAATCAATATTTGTACATGACAGTAAATGTGAAGGATGATAAGGTAATATCCGGACGATGCGATACGTGCACAGCCGATATGGTTCATTTTTGGTTCAATGGACAAATGCGACCAACGACTCCCGACACTTCAGACGCGGAAGTCAAAACACCAAAAAGAAAAAAAGGAAGAAAAACAGAATATATTTCTCCGGATTCATCTTTGGTAACCATATCTGTTCGATTAGGTGATTTTGCAGAACAAAGAGCAAAATATCTGGTGCAAACCGCAAAGTCTTTAGATGTTGTTACTCGTGAATTATTAAATACCATTAAAGTCACCGCAAATCCAAGAGAAAATGGTTATATAGTTAAAGCACGCTTCCCACTTGCCCTATTCGGTATAGCTGCATTGCCGGGTGATTTACAGCAAACATTATCTTTAAACTGTACGGTAATGGTAAGGGATTCAGATAATGAGTTCAGACCCGAAGAAGAAACAATTCTTTCAACATCTCCTGTTGAGTTATTTGAAAGAGACTCTTATAGTACATTGCTGTTGATTCCCAGAAATGAATGGTTCGGAAAAACACATAATATTCTTGCAGAGCAACTTATCAGATCATTACAGGAAGCCGGATTTTAATGAATAAAAAACTATCGTCTTTGAACATTACCGAAGGAGTTCATGTTGAAGTTCAACCCGATTTTTTAGGGATAAGCGAGGACGACAATAAATATAATGTCTTTTCTTATCGGATTACTATCTCAAATAAAAGCACAAATACATTTACCTTAACCCACAGATTCTGGAAAATCATTGATGCAAATGGTCAAGAAGAAACCGTGTTTGGTGAAGGTGTGGTTGGCTATACGCCAACATTAGAACCTTCGATGACATTTACTTATAGTAGTATCTGTCCACTAAAAACATTATGGGGAACTATGGAAGGACATTTTGTGATGCAAAAAGAAGACTGTTCGACTATAAATGTTACCATTGAACGATTTTTTCTCATTCACCCATCTCTTTTAGAAAATAATAATGAAAAATTGGGAACAAAATAGTAAAACTGTGGTATATGTATATTTGGAGTTTGTCAATGAAATGTAGCTTATTTTTACCGGTATTAGTATTTGTTTGTGTAACAATGCTCGCGCTGTCGCCTACTGTGGCGGCACAAGAGAATTCGGATTCATTACGGTGGGCGCAAAGAACACAATATGCATTATCATGTGTAGAAGCTCTCAAAGCAAAAGATTATGCTCTAGCATCTCAACGTTTCGCCAAAGAAATGCGCAGAGAGATAACTCTGACAATGCTTGAAAATTTCTGGAAACAGTTTCTTGCAAAATGCGGAGGCGAACTTTATGAGTTAGACAATGTCATACGCGATGAACATAATACATATTATTGGGTTTATCCCTCATATAAAGCAAAAAAAGATCGTTGGCAATTTAGGATAGGTTTCGATGATAATGACTCTATATCTGCGTTTCACATAGACCGTTATCTTCCACCACCACAGAAAAACAGTTGGAGACTGCCTTCGTATGTTGCAGCTGATTCTGTCACAGAACGTCAATTCATTATCAATAAAGACAAAGATTATGAAACCACTGCTTTTTTGACAATACCCACATGGAAAACAAAAGTTCCTTGCATAATTTTTGTTCACGATGCCGGTCCTTGGGATAAAGATGCCTCGCGTTACTCAAACAAACCTTTCTTTGATTTAGCTTGGGGTTTGGCAACCCACGGAATTGCAAGTGTAAGAATTGATAAAAGGACTTATCTGCATTATAAGAAAATTGCTGAAAACAAAGAGTCTATATCAGCTAAATTCGATACTGAAGAAGATATTTATCAAATCATTTCACATCTTATAACACGCAAAGACATAGATGCAGATCAACTATTTCTTATCGGACAAGGGGTTGGAGCTACTATTTGTCCAAGAATAATACAAAATTCTAAAGTAATCAAAGGAGCAGTGTTACTTGCACCCTATGGACGACAATTAGAAGATGCACTGCTTGAAGAATTTGAATATGTCATGAAACTTGACACATTGTCGAAATACGAAAACAAAAAAAAGGCAATAGAAAAGCTTAAAAATCAAGTTAAAAATGTCAAATCCCCAACCTTAACATTACTGTCTCGAACAGAAGAGTTGCCACTGGAAACTCCGGCATCTTATTGGCTTGATTTAAAGAATTATGACTGTTTTTCTGTATTGAAAAAAACAAATATACCTGCATTAATACTTCGGGGTGAACGAGATTATAGAACCAGCCAAGAAGATTTTGATCTATGGAAAAAAAAGCTTGATCAATCTATGTCACAGCAAGAACTTTATACTTTCATCAGTTATCCACTTTTGAATAATATATTCATGCCCGGTGAAGAAAAATCGAGTCCTTTAGAATATCACGAGCCCAAAAATGTGAGTAAACAAGTTGTGGATGATATAAGTAAATGGGTATGGAAAATTGCAAAGGGAAAATAGTGGATAGTCGTGTCTCCGACGACATAATACAAACATCTCCCAATTCCCTACTGTCATCAATTTTTGGAGGTTCGTTTATCTTGATGGTATCTGAGTTTGCAAACGGAGAAAAAAATATGTGTACAGATATTGAACACGTACAGAAACTGCAATCAAAATCGATACATCCTATATTTAGACTTTATGGGTGGCAACCTTGGGCTGTTTCGATTGGCTTTCATCAAAGTATGAATCATATTTCTGTTTCAGAATGCAGCAAAAGAGGAATAGACATTGTCCGAAGACCCACAGGTGGAAGGGCTGTATTGCATGCGAACGAAGTAACATATTCTATTGTAACGTATTGCGATAATCAACAAGAATGGTACAAAAATATTCATACTTTATTGTTAGGATGCCTCCAATCATATTCATCAGAAATTACATTTGAAAAGAACAACCCCGAAATTATGAATTTTAGACGTACGAATCCAGAAACAAGTAAAATGTGTTTTTCAAGTTCCGCACGCTATGAATTGAAATTCCGGGGAAAAAAAATTGTCGGTAGCGCTCAAAGAATGTACAAAAATGTTTTGTTGCAACACGGCTCAATTTTGCTTGATCAAAGCCATGAAACAATATATTCACTTTTAAATAATACTAAAGAAGTAAATACATCTGACTTGCTCGACTCTTTACGAAATAGCTCGACAAATTTAGAAGATGTTGTCGGAAAACCGGTTTCTTGGAACAATTGTGTTCAACAAATTACCTCACATATATATACATTACTTCCATGATAGTTTCTGATCAATCAACATCATTAGTAAAAGCCGAGAACATTGAAAAAACGTATGGCAAAAAAATGGTTGTCCGTGGTGTGTCATACGAACTAAAACAAGGAGAAGTTGTTGGATTATTAGGACCAAATGGCGCAGGAAAAACAACGTCATTTTATATGATTGTCGGTGTGGTTAAACCCTCACGCGGAAAAATACTTTTTGACGGTAAAGATATCACAGGAAGTGCAATGTATAAGCGTGCAAGAATGGGAATTTCCTATTTGCCTCAAGAACCGTCAATATTTCGAAAAATGACAGTAGAAAACAACATAATGGCGATACTACAGTTACAATCGTTCAGCAGATCACAAAGGAAAGAAAAATTAGAGCAGCTACTTGAAGATTTTCGAATTACCCATATTCGCAAAAGTATGGGTTACATGTTGTCAGGCGGTGAAAGACGACGCTGCGAAATCGCCAGAGCATTAGCATCTAATCCTAAATTTATACTGTTAGATGAGCCTTTTGCCGGAATTGACCCTATTACAGTTGAAGAAATTATGCACCTTGTGCTTGGTCTTAAGCAACGTGGTTTAGGTATTTTGATAACTGACCACAATGTTCATGAAACTCTATCAATTACCGATCGAGCATATATTTTAATTGATGGAAATGTTTTCGCTTCAGGCACTGCAAAAGAGTTAGCTGATAATGCAGAAGTGCGAAACAGATATCTGGGAGAAACCTTTTCATTGGAACGATATGAATAATGTTTACAATAAAAGTAGAATTTCAGTAAAAAATGTCCACTTTGGATACAATGAGCAGAAAGAAATACTTACTGATGTCACATTTTCTGCGCAATCGGGTGATGTATATGGATTATACGGTAATAATGGCTCAGGAAAATCTACACTTTTAAAAATTATAAGTGGGATTATGCAACCAACATTCGGCAGTGTGAACATTGAAATTCAAGACAGAACCGTTTCTCATGATTCATTACGCTTATATTGCGGCTATTCTGCTCCATATATCGCACTTTATGATGAATTTACATTATTTGAATTATGTCAATATATGTCTTCAATAAGAGGTATTCCTTTCTCAGAAGATGTGTATAATTCTCTTGTTTATACAGCTCAATTAAAAGATAGAGAACATCAACTCATTAAATATTACTCATCGGGAATGCAGCAAAGAGCAAAACTGGTTTTAGCTGTCATTCATGAACCAAACATACTTTTTTTAGATGAACCTACGTCAAATTTGGATGAATTAGGAATAGAATTTGTGTGCACTATAATTGAAGAAATTAGAAACCGTAATGGGATTGTCTGTATTGCAACAAATGAACTTCGCGAAAAAGTATGGTGCAATAAAAACATTTACCTTACTGCAACTCACAATTAATCGGACTTTATGAATAATAAACAAACATTGATATTCATTTTTTGTCTCTCACTGATAGTAACAAGCGGATGTGAGAAATTTCAGAGTTCACATGGTGAAGAGTTCCCTTCACCTCAAACAGTTCAACCGGCTTTTAAAGAATTTTCTTCGTTGAGTTTACCCAATAATCTTGAGTTTTGCGGAGAAAAAATATCATTATCAAATCCCGAGCTGCGAGAGAGAGCTGAAAGAGAATTTTTACTAAACATACAACAACCCGGTCAATTACAATTGTATTTTAAAAGAGCCGGCAAGTACTTTCCATTGTTTGAGTCAGCACTTCGCAAAGAAAATATGCCTGATGACTTAAAATACTTACCGGTTGCTGAAAGTGCATTATATATGGCACGTTCAGGCAAAGATGCCGTCGGATTATGGCAATTTATGCCTGAGACAGCTCGTTCTTTTGGTTTACAAGTTGACGAGTATATTGATGAGAGGCGTCACCCCAAGAAAAGCACATACGCAGCACTGTCATATTTGCGCGGGGGACATCGCAGATTTCGGAGTTGGCTGATGGCAGCCGCAGGTTATAATATGGGTTACACGGGGTTGGAGAACGATTGTGAATTTCAAAACACAGAAAAGTTTGAAGAACTGTACCTAAATGAGGAAACTTCTCGCTATGTATTTAGAATTGCTGTAATAAAATATATTTTTGAACATAAAGAACAATTTGGTTTTCCAAAAGATGCTTACCCTCCTTTGGAAACTGAGAAGATTATAAATGTCCACGATGAAATCTCGAATCTCAGCCAATGGGCACAACAACACTCATCAACGTACAAAAATATAAAGATGTTAAATCCTTGGATACTGAAACGTAGTTTGCCAAAGCCGAAGCATTCACATTATACAATTGTTGTTGGTTAAATCAGACATAGATGGCATATTTAGAAAAAATTCAATTGCTTTTCGCTTTCTTTTCATTATTTTCGTCATAGCTAAAGTCGTTTCCTCTACTTTTTACGTAATGGAGAGTTCTATGTCATTATTAGATACTATTGGCGGTGCACAAGAGTTTGCAACACTTCCACCTGTTGCAGGGAAAGTGTTGTCTCTACTTGAAAACGCAAATGCTGATGTTCGTGAAATCACAAATGTGTTAGAAACTGACCCTGCACTTACACTCAAGATATTGCAGATGGCAAACTCCCCACTTTATGCAATTCGTTCAAATGTAACCTCATTACAACAGGCTGTTCTCGCTCTTGGACTTAATAGGGTTGCAAACATCGTATTGAGCGTTTCTATTTTCTCAAAGTTTATTTTGTTATCGCGCTCCAAGAGTGCGGAACACATGAAAAAATTCTGGTATCATTCTTCTTGCACGGGGATGGTGGCAAAGAACCTAGCTATCAAAATCAAGCGTAACTTTAATGAAGTAGAATTTATTGGTGGCTTACTCCATGATATTGGTAAAATGGCTATGATTCAGTTCGATCCTGAAAATTATGAAAAAGTTGTGCAAATTATTACAGAAGAGCATATACCTGATACGGATGCGGAACTGCGTGTTTACGGCGTTGACCATTTAGTTGTCGGAGAACTCATTGCACGCTTGTGGAAACTGCCCAAAGAACTACAATATATTGCGGGTCATCATAACGATGCTTCAAAGTTAACTGATAGTCACAAAGAAGTAGTTGCACTTGTAAGAGTTGCAGACATATTGTGCGAAATGTGGGGTGCTAGCATTGATGAAGGTATTTTTAGCGTTGATTTGTCGAATGACAATTCATGGCAAATCCTTTGTGATTTTTCTCCGCATCTAAAGGATTTAGATTTAGAGCTTTTTACCTTTGAATTGGAAACAGAATTCAGACAAGCAGCGTCGTTTTTAAACATGGTTGCTTCTGACGCTTCTTCAAAATAGTTACACTGTCAAGTTTTAGTCCACTAACTCATCAATTATGATTCCGGTACTTCTTGAAATACCCATACCATTTTTAGGTATCACTGTTCCTATATATAGTTTTGGGGTGATGGTTGCCTTAGCTTATTTATCAGCAAATTATTTTCTTAGCTATGGGTTACGTCGTCGCATGATTCCACAAGCTGAGATACATGCTTCCAACATTACTTTATTGGCACTACTCGGTGGTATAGGTGGAGCTAAACTCTTTCATATCTTGGAAAATTTTAACGAGTTTCTTTCTGATCCCAAAGGCACACTAATGAGCGGCGCAGGTCTGACGTTCTTGGGTGGCTTCATTCTGGCAACCAGTATAATTTACATCTATATTCGCATAAAAAAATTAGACTTTTTTACCATTGCTGACGCATCTTCTTTGTCGCTGACAGCCGGGTATGGAATTGGGAGGATTGGTTGTCAACTTTCCGGCGATGGTGATTATGGTATTCCGACGGATGTACCATGGGCTATGTCGTACTCAAAAGGTATCGTTTCTACCCTCTCTTCACGTAATGTAGACTTGGTGGAACAATTTAAAAGCATATTTCCGGAAAAACCTATACCCGAAGATATTCTCGTGCATCCCGCCCCGATTTACGAAACACTGTCAATGTTGATTGTATTTATTATACTTTGGCAATTGCAAAAGAGGTTTCCTCAATCCGGTTTTGTATTTGGTGCCTACTTGATTTTTGCAGGTATCGAAAGATTATGTGTTGAATTTATTCGCCTTAACCCGCTTTATTTTGGTCTGTCGCAGGCACAATGGATATCTATACTCCTGATAATAGCAGGTATCTTTCTTGCAAAAAGCAGATACCAGAAACTGATGATGGTATCAGGAAAAAGTTAGACAATCTGTTGGCTAATCCAATCTAAAAAATTGTCAATTGCACTTTTTACACTATTTTTGCGACTCAAATTTGAAGATGGTTCCGTCGCCTAGTGGCTGGGCAGAGCTCTGCAAAAGCTCCTACAGCGGTTCGAATCCGCTCGGAACCTCCACCGCTTTTAACATCAATCTAATTAAAATCAAAGGAATATGGGTACTACAGCCGATTTACGTCCAGGTGCGGTTATCAAGTATAACAATGAATTATGCACTGTTATTGAATCCGAACACCGCACACCCGGTAATCTTCGAGCTTTTTATCAAGTGACGATGCGGAATCTCAAAAATGGGAAACTTCTTGAAAATCGCTTTCGCTCCGGTGAAACTATTGAATTTGTTCGTGTTGAAAAGAAAAACTATCAATATTTGTATCGTGATGGCGAGATGTTTGTGTTTATGGATAATGAAACATACGACCAATTCCCCATCAACGCAGAGCTTGTTGGCAATCAAGCAAGACTTATGAAGGAAGGACAAGAAGCCGCAATCGCTTTTAATGACTCTGTAGCACTTTCGGTTGAATTGCCACCGAATGTTATGTTGCGCGTTACTCAAACAGAACCCGGAGTGCGTGGCGATACTGCTACAAATGTTTCCAAACCGGCAACCCTCGAAACCGGTGCTGAAGTCAAGGTGCCTATTTTCGTCAACGAAGGCGATTTACTTAAAATTGATACGCGCACGGGCGATTATGTCGAGCGCGTGAAAGAATAATTATGTAATCTATTGAACATAAAAGCGTGTTTCTCTTTTTTGCACAGAAGCACGCTTTTTCTTTTTTAACGACATACTTGGAGTTTACACAATGGAAATCGAATATCTCAAACAACTAATGCAACTCTTCGATCAAAGTACTGCTACTGAGTTGTCTATTGAAGAAGAAGGCACCAAAGTGCACCTTTCTCGCCAGCCGGCGCAACAAACAGTGCAAATGGTTGCCACTGCTCCGGCACCGGTTCACATACCCCAAAACGTTCAACAAAATCAGCAGCCGCAAATAGCTCATACACCAAATGCAGAAATTATTCCTCCCGCGCCAGCGGCGAACTTGCATATTATACACTCACCCATCGTTGGTACTTTCTACAGAGCTTCTGCACCCGAAGCGCCACCTTTCGTCAAAGTCGGCGATAAAGTCAATGTCGGCTCTCCGCTTTGCATTGTCGAAGCTATGAAACTTATGAACGAAATAGAATCCGATGTTGCGGGAACCGTCGTCCGTTGTCTGGTGGATAATGCTAAACCCGTCGAATACAATCAACCGCTCTTTGAAATCCAATTAGGATAAATTTTCACTTTGACTAACAATATTATGATTAAAAAAGTTCTTATTGCCAATAGAAGTGAAATTGCTTTACGTATCATTCGTGCTTGTCATGAACTTGGGATTAAAACTGTAGCAGTCTATTCTACCGCAGACGTTTCTTCTCTTCATGTAAAATACGCTGATGAAGCTGTGTGCATCGGACCTCCCCTTGGAAAAGACAGCTACCTCAATAAAAACGCTATCTTTTCTGCTGCTCATATCACCGGTGCGGACGCTATTCACCCGGGATACGGTTTTTTAGCCGAAAATGACGGTTTTGCCGAAATGTGCAATGAATTGGGACTAATCTTTATTGGTCCTAAGCCGGATTCCATCGTCAAAATGGGAAACAAGTCCATCGCTAAAGAAACCATGAGAGCCGCAGGAGTGCCTGTTGTTCCCGGTAGTGGTGGCATTGTTGAAACTATTAACGACGCGAAAAGAGTGGCTGACGAAGTAGGTTATCCTATCATGATCAAAGCTGTCGCCGGAGGCGGTGGTAAAGGTATGAGATATGTTCACACTGCCGCTGATCTCGAAAAAAACTTCACTATGGCACGCACCGAAGCTGGTGCAGCCTTCGGAAATCCCGATGTCTATATTGAAAAATTTATCGAAGAGCCCCGACATGTCGAAATACAAGTCTTTGGCGATAAACACGGAAACGTCATTCATCTCAATGAAAGAGAATGCTCCATCCAAAGAAGGCATCAAAAACTGATAGAAGAATCGCCATCGCCTATTATGACTCCAAAACTCAGAAAAGCTATGGGAGATGCTTCAGTACTCGGGTCAAAAGCCGTGAACTATGAAGGTGCCGGCACTATCGAATTCCTTGTGGATAAACACCGTGACTTCTACTTCATGGAAATGAACACACGTATTCAGGTGGAGCATCCCGTTACCGAACAATCTCTCGGGGTGGACTTATTAAAGGAACAAATCCTCGTCGCTGCCGGAGAAAAACTCTCCCTCAAAGCTTCTAACCCCGAATTTCACGCCATTGAATGTCGAATCAATGCCGAAGACCCCGAAAAAGACTTCCGTCCTTCACCGGGTGTCATTCAATCGCTCCATTTCCCCGGAGGGCATGGCATTCGTGTGGACTCGCACATATACCAAGGATACGCCATTCCTCCTTACTATGACTCACTCATCGCTAAACTCATCACAACGGCTAAATCACGCGACGAAGCTATCGCCAAAATGAGACGAGCGCTTGATGAAATTGTCATCGAAGGTATAAAAACAACAGTGCCCTTCCACAAGAAAATGATGGATAATAAAGACTTCATCGCAGGAAATTTTGACACGAAATACCTCGACAATAACGATTGGCGAGCTTAATCTACAATCAACTTTTATTCTATATACAGGAGAACAACAATGAATTTTCCCGAAGAACTCAAGTACACAACCGACCATGAATGGATTAGAATCGAAGGAAATGTCGGAACCGTCGGCGTAACCGAACATGCACAAAGCGAGCTTGGCGATGTCGTTTACATTGATTACAATGGAGCAACCGTAGTCAATGCCGGCGATGCCTTCGGCACTATCGAAGCCGTCAAAACCGTTGCTGAACTTTACTCACCTGTCTCAGGAACAATCATCGAAACTAATGACAATATCAATGATGCTCCCGAATCAGTCAACAGCGACCCATACGGCGCAGGATGGCTCATGAAAATCGAATTGTCCGATCCGGCACAGCTCGATGCACTCATGGATGCCGCCGCTTATCGCGCGCTCGTCGGTCACTAAAACATCAAACAATACTCTTCTTTCAAAGACCTGTTCCCTTGCGGGGCAGGTCTTTTTTTATGCAAAATTTACCAATACAATCGTCTGATTTACACAATTTCTCACTATATTGACAATAACTCTTGTTTCATTTACTTACTCTT
>JAFLBY010000102.1 GCA_017302855.1 Candidatus Kapaibacterium sp. | reverse complement strand
TAGGACTTGACGAACTAAAAAAATCAATCCTACAAAAAGCATTTGCAGGTGAATTAATAACTGAAAAGGAATTGGCAATATGAAAGTAAAGTTAAGTCAAGCCGTTAAGATGTTCTTTGGTAACTCATCACTTGAGATGGTGTACTTTGAAGCTATTGCGAATGCGTTAGATGCTAATGCGACAGAAATAGAAATTAAGATTTCAGCAAACGCATTAAACCAACACGAAACACTTCAAATTGAAATATCTGACAATGGAGAGGGCTTTACAGATGAACGCTACAAGAAGTTTTCAAAACTGTTTGATGTTGATGAAAGCACACACAAGGGCTTAGGGCGTTTGGTCTATTTATGCTACTTCGAAAACGTTAAGGTTACGAGCTACTTTGAAAACACAAAAAAGAGAACATTTGATTTTTCAGAAGGATTTGAAGAACATAAATTCAAAGTTGAACCAGTTTCTGAGACCCCTTCAGGCACAAGTTTCAGAATGTCAGACTATGTTCTCCAAAGGATAGCTAAGGGTGACTACATTCACCCCAAGAAAATCAAACAGAGAATTTTAGAAGAGTTTTATTCGAGATTGTTTCATCTAAAAAAGCAAGGCTATTCAGTCAAAATAAAAATTGAAAGTACTGTTGATAGCAAGAAAACAGTCACTCAAATTGTTAACGACGACATCCCTGAATTCACAGCAATAGAATTAACAAGTTCTATTAATTTGATAGACAAATTTAATTTGTATTATTCAATTAAAAAAGTTGAACAACAGGATTCATCATTAATTGCAGCAATTTCCGTAGACAATAGAACAGTTAAAGTAGATTTAATTTCAAATGAAAATATGCCTTTGGGTTATGAAATGGTATTTCTGCTTTATTCAGAATTTTTCGTTGGTAAAATTGATGCTGCAAGACAAAATTTAACTATATCACCACAAGAACTAAAAGATGTTCAAACTCTTTTCAGAAAAGAAGTTGTTTCAATAATTGAATCAGTAATACCAAGCATAAAAAAACGAAACAAGGGTGTAAAAGTAGGTTTGGTAACTCGATACCCACATTTAAGCGGATATTTTGATGCTGATAATATTGGCTATGTTTCAAGAAGTGAAATACTAAAAAAAGCCCAAGACGAATTTTTCAAGGAGCAAAAAGAAATTTTAGATGCAACTTCATTAAATGATGAGCAATTTAAAAAATCAATAGAGCTATCATCAAGAGCATTAACCGAGTATATTTTATTTAGACAATTAACCATTGAAAAATTAAAGAAATCAACCGACAATGACAGCGAAGCAGAATTACATAAACTTTTTGCTTCTATGCGTAAAGATGGAAGATTTGAAAAGAAAGATGCCATTGATGACATATATAGGAACAATGCTTGGCTGCTTGACGATAAATATATGACTTATGAAACTATCCTAAGTGATAGGGAAATGAGTGAGCTTATACAAATTATCACAGACGAAGAAGAATCAACAGATGATAATCGCCCAGACATAGCATTGATTTTTTCAAATAACCCTGCAAATAAAAAGCCCTTTGACGTGGTAATTGTTGAATTGAAAAAACGGGGCATTTCACTTGAAGAAAATATGAAAGTTGTAACCCAACTTGAAAAACGTGCAAGGAGATTAATGAAGCATTACAACAATCAAATTCAACGAATTTGGTTTTATGGGATCATTGAATTCAATGATGATGTTGAAATGCAACTTGCAGGTGAATACACTGAATTATATTCATCGGGTAAAATGTATTACAGAGAAACGAATGTTGCCATATCATTAAACCCAAAAGTCACTTTGCCGATTGGTGTATTTATATGGGATTTAGATGCCGTAATTAGTGATGCAGACGCAAGAAATTCAGCTTTCTTGAATTTAATAAAAAGCAAATTTATTCAATAGATGAACGAAGCAGAAACAAGAACAGAACTTATAGACCCAAAGCTAAAAGCATCGGGTTGGGGCATTGTAGAGAAAAGAAATCATCAAAAGCACCGAAGGGGCGATATACTATAACGATGGGCTAAGCCCATCGGATAAGAAGAAGAAAAACAGCACCGAAGGAGCGATATACTATAACGATGGGCTTAGCCCATCGGATAAGAAGAAGAAAAATAGCACAGAAGGGGCTATATACACTAACGCCGGGCTTAGACCATCGGATAGACAGACATCACACGTCATCAGCACCGAAGGGGCGACATACACTAACGATGGGCTTAGACCATCGGAAACAAAGTAAACACTCAAAGGGAGTAATAGTAATATGGGACAGTCACTCGTTAAAAACTATATCCATATCGTATTCAGCACCAAACACCGTGAGCCGCTGATACATCCACCCGTGGAAGCTGAACTGCATGGCTACCTCGGTGGCATTTGCAATAAGCTCGACTGTCAGGTGTTAAAAGTAGGTGGCTATACCGACCATGTGCATATACTCTGCATGCTATCAAAAAAGATAGCCCTCATGAAGCTGATGGAAGAACTAAAATCACATTCGTCCAAGTGGATGAAAACCAAAGGAGCAGGTTATGAGAACTTTTACTGGCAAGATGGTTACGGTGCATTTTCAGTAAATCCTTCTGAAATAGATAGAGTAATTGCTTATATCGCTAATCAGCACGAACATCACCGTAAGAAAATCTTCCAAGATGAATACCGTGCTTTTCTTAAAAAATATAATGTAGAATATGACGAGAAGTATGTTTGGGATTAGATATATCGCCCCTTCAGGGCTTCGGATGTCGTGGCTTTGCTACGTCATCCCGCTACTCGGGATATTAGCAAATGTAGCCCCTTCAGGGCTAAGCTACGTGTGTAGGTATCTCACCAGCACCGAAGGTGCGATATACACTAACGATGGGTGTAACTCATCGAACATAGAACTATCCATCATAATCAGCCCTGAAAGGGCGATATACACTAACGATGGGTGTAGCTCATCGAACATACACTAACGATGGGTGTAGCCCATGGATAAGAAGAAAAAAACCAGAGAAATTATGAACGAAGCAGAAACAAAAGCAGAACTCACAAGACAATAAACAATGGATAATGAGAAATGAGTAAAAAGCAAGTGAACATATCGGAATCAATTGTCAATTCTCCATTGTCAATGAAAACAAGTATCCGCTTTTTTGACGACCGTGAAGTGCGTGCCCTTTGGGATGATGAAAGTGCCAAATGGTGGTTCTCAGTATTGGATATTGTTGCCGTACTTACCAACCAAAACGACTACACCAAAACCCGTAACTATTGGAAATACCTGAAAGCCAAGTTAAAGAAAGAAGGCAATCAGTTGGTTAGTGCCACTACCCAACTGAAGTTAACAGCGGCAGACGGCAAAAAGTATAAATCTGATATGCTCGACTATGAAGGTATTATTGCCCTTGGCAAAAATTTCCCCGGAACAAAGGCAAACCGCTTTATTGAATGGTTTACCTATGGTGATGAAAGTATTGACGGTAAGAGTAAAACGAAGGCGTATGCCTTATTCGATAGTTCTTTTATCAACAGCATAGAAGTAGGTACAACAAAAGGCTTGCAGCAAATTCATGGGTATTTATTTGGTGGATTGTATGACTTTGCTGGGCAGATAAGACAAAAGAATATTTCAAAAGGTGGCTTTCAATTTGCCGTTTCACGCTTTCTTGGAGAAACTCTGAAACAAATAGATGAAATGCCTGAAAACACCTTTGATGAAATAGTCGCCAAATATGTAGAGATGAATGTAGCTCACCCATTTATGGAAGGCAATGGCAGAAGCACCCGAATTTGGTTAGATTTGATAATGAAAAAACGCCTGAAAAAGTGTGTGGATTGGAGTAAAATCGGGAAAACTGAATATATGAATGCAATGGTAAAAAGTCCGGTAAATAGTAATGCATTGAAAAGCCTACTCAAAAATGCTTTAACTACCGAGATAGACAGTAGAGAAATGTTTATGAAAGGAATTGACTATTCTTATTACTACGAAGAAAATAATTGAAAATGAGTGAGAAGAAAGAAAATATTGTAATGAATAAATTGTGTGCTTTTGCATTACGAGTGATAAATCTATACAAGTATTTGATAACCGAACAAAAAGAGTTCGTGCTTTCAAAACAAGTTTTAAGGAGCGGAACGGCTATTGGTGCTTGGTAAAAGAAGCCGAACATACACAATCAAAAGCAGACTTTATTAATAAAATGAATATTGCGTTAAAAGAAGCCAATGAAACAGAATATTGGCTCATGCTTCTAAAAGACAGTGATTATCCGGATGAAAAGAGTTTCAATTCCATACATTTAGACAGTGTTGAGTTAATCAAACTATTGGCAAGCATTGTAAAATCATCAAAAGAAAAACTAAAGAAATAATGCACCCAACAAACATTTTCAACTTTTAATTTTCAATTATGAACGAAGCAGAAACAAGAGCAGAACTCATAGACCCAAAGCTAAAAGCATCGGGTTGGGGCATTGTAGAGGGATCAAAAGTCCTTCGTGAATACCATATTACGCAAGGAAAAATACAAACAGGCGGTGGTCGTGCCAAAAAAGAAATTGCCGATTATGTGTTGGTGTACAAAGGTATCAAGTTGGCGGTAGTAGAAGCCAAAAGTGATGAATTAGAAGTGGGCGAAGGTGTAATGCAAGCCAAAAAATACGCTCAAAAACTTCAACTAGAAACCACCTACAGCACCAATGGCAAAGCCATTTACCAAATCTGTATGAAATCGGGCGAAGAAGGTTTGGTAAAAGACTTTTTAAGCCCTGAACAACTTTGGAATAAAACCTTTCCAATTGACAATGGAAAATTGACATTGGAACATGAATGGAGAGAAAAGTTTGCGTCTGTGCCGTTTGAAGATAAGAGCGGTAGTTGGCAGTTACGGTATTATCAAGAAATAGCCGTTCAAAAAACAGTTGAAGCCATCGCCCAAGGAAAAGACCGCATATTACTCACACTTGCTACAGGTACAGGAAAAACGGCAATTGCTTTTCAAATTGCTTGGAAATTATTTCAAACCCGTTGGAATTTAAAACGAGACGGCAGCCGCAGACCCAGAATTTTATTTTTAGCAGACAGAAATATTTTAGCAGACCAAGCATATAATTCATTTTCGGCATTCCCCGAAGATGCTTTGGTGCGGATAAAACCGAATGAAATTAAGAAAAGCAGAAAAGTGCCAACCAACGGCAGCATATTCTTTACCATTTTTCAAACCTTTATGACCTCAAGCCCCAAAGGGGCGAAATACACCGGCGATGCGAAAACGCCCCTCGTTAAAAACGAACAATTCAATTTCGGACAATATCCAGCCGATTATTTTGATTTCATCATCATTGACGAGTGCCACCGTGGCGGAGCAAATGACGAAAGTAATTGGCGGGGAATTTTAGAATATTTCAGTCCGGCAGTGCAATTAGGTTTAACAGCCACACCCAAGCGAAAAGACAATGTGGACACCTATAAATATTTTGGTGAACCTGTGTATATCTATTCGCTCAAAGAAGGAATTAATGATGGTTTTTTAACACCATTCAAAGTAAAACGCATCAAAACTACTTTAGATGATTATCGCTACACTTCGGACGATACAATTGTGGAAGGAGAAATTGAAGAAGGAAAACTCTATGAAGAAAAAGATTTTAATAAAATTATTGAAATACAGCAAAGAGAAGCTAAGAGAGTACTTATTTTTTTGGATGAAGTCAATCAAAACGAAAAGGCAATTATGTTCTGTGCCAATCAAGCACATGCAGCATTAATACGGGATTTGGTAAACCAAAATGCCAAAAGCAAAGACCCTTTTTATTGTGTGCGTGTTACGGCAAATGATGGCGAAGAAGGAGAAAGACTATTGCGAGAATTTCAAGATAATGAAAAGATACTTCCCACTATTCTCACCACATCTCAAAAGCTTTCCACAGGCGTGGATGCAAGAAATATCAGAAATATTGTATTGCTTCGCCCTGTGAATTCAATGATTGAATTCAAGCAAATTGTTGGTCGTGGTACGCGATTATTTGACGGTAAAGAATTTTTTACTATTTATGACTTTGTGGATGCTTACAAACATTTTTCAGATCCTGAATGGGACGGAGAACCGATTGGAGAAGAACCCAAAGAACCTAAACCATATCCAAAACCTGAGCCGACTGATCCACCAATTATTTCAGAGCCCGGTGAACCAATTCCTAAGAAGCCGAAAATTAGAATTAAACTTCGCAATGGAAAAGAAAGAGAAATTAAATATATGGTGTCAACATCGTTTTGGAGTGCAGATGGAAAACCAATTTCAGAAACAGAATTTATAGATAATCTTTTTGGCGAATTGCCTAAACTTTTCAAAGATGAAGAAGAGTTGCGGAAACTTTGGAGCAATCCATTGACCAGAAAAACACTGTTAGAGAATTTAGATGCGGCAGGTTTTCCTAAAGACGATTTACTGACTTTACAAAAATTAGTAGATATGGAAAAAAGCGACTTGTATGATGTATTGAGATATATTTTTAATGGTGACTACATGGCGGTTACAAGAGAAAATAGAGCGAAAGCAGCCGAAGCGACAATCTTTGCTCTACTCAATGACAAACAAAAAGAGTTTATCACTTTCGTTTTAAGTAAATATATAGATGCAGGCGTTGACGAACTTGACCAAGAAAAGCTACCAATTTTGCTGACAAACAAGTATCAATCATTGGAAGATGCAAAAGAAATTTTAGGTGATGTTGCAAATATCAGCAGACTTTTCATAGAATTTCAAGAACATCTTTATAAACAGAAAGCAGCATAATAATAGGAAAATCACAATCGGGCAACTTTTACACAAATTATTTCCCCTGTGCTTTTTTTGCTGCTTCAAGTCCTTGTCTGATGAGATTTTCATCAATATGTACCTCAAAACCGGCTTGACTTTGCTGCGAACCAATGAGATGGCGTTTCTCTAATACTTGAGTAAATACTTTTTCGCTTTCTGCATATCTGCCCAAATAATAAAGAGCGTATGCTTGTAAGTGCAAAGCATATACCTGTTCCGGCACGGCTTCCAATGATAATTCCGCCCATCGTAAGGCATCGGAAAAACGTTTTGTATTGCCACATAATTGCGCTAAAACAGCCGCAGCACTTGCCCGAATATGGGGAGCTAACCCTTTCAATTGCAAAGATAATTGTAATGCTTCCTCTGCCTCTTTGATAATATTCATTCTAGCCAATGTCTGCCCTAATTGAAACCATGCATAAGCATTTTCGGGTTGCTCTTTCACATGCTGTAATAATAATTGATAATTACGCTGTAATTTTTTTTCCATTTCCTCACGTGATAAATCATATCCCAAATGATCAATGATAACATCCGATTGAACAATAGATTTGCCAAGCGCAATAATAGAAGGTGAAATTTGTTCATGCACACGCCCCTGAAACGCAATGGTCGGATACCCATAATTGCGAAATATTCTGGGATATGAACCGCTATGCATCTCGGAAACTTCATCACCCTGACGATGAGGACTGTGAATAGTGCATAATAATGCGCCAATATCATCAGGCAAGGAATGTAATAGTTGCCGTAAATGTATTTTTGCTTCCGGGTGAATTCTTTCATCAGCATCAAGATACAGTACCCACTCCCCTTTTGTGTATGATAAAGCAAAATTACGAGCTTGCGCAAAATCACCTTCCCAAGGATGAGTAAATACTTTAGCACCGAATTGTTGTGCAATAGCAACCGTAGAATCCGTTGACCCTGTGTCCACAATAATTATTTCATCTGCCAATCCGACAACGCTTTCTAAACAACCTTGCAAATATTTTTCTTCATTTTTCACAATCATGGAAAGACTAAGAAACGGTTTTTTATCACGTAGTATTTGTTGTTGCGGTGCGGCGGCAATCTGTGTTGCAAGAAAGGAATATATTTTCTGAATTTCTTGATTTTCGGGTGAAAGAGACAAAGCTCTGCCTGCATAATCATAGGCATCATGAAAAGCATTTTTTTTGAGTAAACAATTCGCCATGCCGACAAGACAACCAACATCGTGACTATTGACCGATAATCCTGCACGAAAAGAATGTTCTGCTTTATCCCATTCATTTTTAGCCGCATAACATTTGCCGATACGAAAATCCACTTGCTCAATGGGAACATTGTAATCGCCCAAAATCATTGAGGCAGTTGATTGTTCCTTCATGTCTTTAATTGCCACATAACAAGAAATTGCAACATCATACTGCCCTATTTCATACAAAGATTCTGCACAAATATAGAGCGCAAATTTTTGCTGCGGAATAATATTCAACGATTCATTGGCAAATTGTACTGATGTAATAAAATCTTTATCCTGATACGCTAATAATGCTGCTTCATTTAATGCTTGCGGTTTTGCACTGTGATTATTGTTTAAATATTTCAGTGCCTTTGTAATATCGGCAAATGCTTGACGATTGTGTGCTAAAGCTCTATATGTTTTTGCTCTTTGGAACCACATATACCCATCATTGGGATTTTTTTCCAAATGTTTTGTCAGCAATTTCACATTTCGCTCATGTTTTTGTTTCATCTGCTCGGGCGATAAATCATACCCTTTATGAAAATAGCGGACAGGTATATGTTGTATGGAGAAACCTGCACGGAGGATTGATTCTAAAATTTGTTCATGAATACAATATTCCCATCGAATATCCGGTGAGTTTCTAAATACTCGCAAAAGGTTAATACTGAATATATCTTTTGTGCCGTCGGGACGATGCGCATGACTTTCTAATTCAATAAGAGCACCGCCGATATTTGCAGGTAAAGCGAGAAGAGAATCGCGTATTTTTTCCGGATTCATGATAATTTCATCGGCATCAATGCTTACAATCCAATCGCCTGTTGCGTGGTGAAGTGCATAATTTCTTGCAGCAGCAAAGTCATCGTTCCAGATATAGGAAAAAACTTGTGTGGTAAACTCTTGTGCAATGGCAACAGTAGCATCATTCGACCCCGTATCAACAATAATAATTTCATCGGCAAAAGCAATCACCGACTGCAAACACTCTTTTAAACATGATTCTTCATTTCTTACAATCAGGCACACGGAAATTTTCATAATCTCTCCTCTACATATTGAGGGAATTCAACAATAAATGTTGCACCTTGTCCATAAATAGATTCGCAGTAAATTGTACCATTCATAGCTTCCACCAATTTTTTTACAATGGCAAGTCCCAAACCACTGCTATGTTCTCCGCCGGTAGGTTGGGCAGAAAGCCGCTGAAATTTGCCGAATAATTTTTGCTTGTCATCATCGGTCAGTCCGGGACCTTCATCTTTCACGGCAATACGAATAAAAGAATCATGCTCACGGGAAATTTCATCAACTGTTATATATACATTTTTTTCTAAAGGTGAGTATTTTACTGCATTACTGATTATATTTTCGATGACTTCATGAAACAATGTTATGTCCACATTCACACAATTGATTGTCCGAGCTTCAAAATGCAATACGATTGATTTTTTATCCGCAGTAGCTATAAAAGAATCAACAATTTCACGAACAGTTTGTATGGGGTTTATTGTTTGGAGTTGAACAGTTAATTTACCTGATTCAAACGCATTAATATCAAGGAGATTTGTTATGATGGTTTTCATTCTTCTTGCTGTGGCAAGCATTGACTGAATTGTTTTCTCTTTTTGCTCAGGTTTCATATAATCGCCATAACGAATAATTGATTCGGCATTGAGAATGATTCCTGAAAGTGGGTTTTTCAAATCATGCGCGGCTATACCTAAAAATTCATTTTTTTCTTTATTTAACTCTTCAAGATAAATATTTTGCCGATGAAGTTCATTATTGACACTTTCTATTTGTGTCTTTTGCAAGAAAATAGTCCTTAAGTTAATAAACTCACGAAGTCGGGCTGTATAGGTAAATCGTGATATTAACCATGCTATAAATGTAAAAATGATACTGTTTGTGATATGACCATTGGCATTTGGTGACTCTGTCGCAATAGATAGTGTGACAACAAAAAAAACTTCACCAAGGAAGAAAATAATTATCGAAGCAGCGGGACGATAGAAAAAACTTGCCGCAATGCCGAAGACAGCAACAATATATTCGGTAATATTCGGACTTACCTTTTGTACAATCCAAGCGGATAAAAAGCCTGCCCAGGCAATAATAATTAATCCATACAAAAAAGTCATAAGATTGACAATCTTGAATCTTGTTGTAATTTTCGTTCTCAATACAAACGAAAGGAGTGTAAAGAGAAACGAAACGATTACTAAAGCAATATGACTCAAAAAAAGTTCATAATAGGCAATATTGCTTTCCCATAAACCGGTAGCTTTGGACACAACAATATCTCGCCAAACAAGCAAAGAACCAAGAACAAACAAGACAAGCGAATAAAAGCGAATGCGCGTCAAATTTGATCCTTGTATAACCCTACTGTAATCATCACAAAAAGTAGGGTCGGGCAATTCCGGCTCTAAAACAAAATTTTTTTGTATATATTTTTGAAAAAGTCCCAGTATCCGTTTCATAGTATTATATGACAAATAAACCTGTTTTTTGAGCAATTTTTTCAGCAATCGCCTTGCCATCTAAAGCAGCGGACATAATTCCTCCCGCATAGCCGGCACCCTCACCGGCGGGATAAAGATGCGGAATATTAATATGTGCTAATGTTTCTTTATTTCTAGGAATTTTCACCGGTGATGATGTACGCGATTCCGTTGCAACTACAATTGCTTCATTCGTAAAATAACCACGCATTTTTTTATCAAAATCCTTAAAGCCCTGACGTAATGAAGTGCTAATATCTTTTGTAAATGCTTTTTCAACCGGTGCGGAAATTAATCCGGGAATATAGGACGATTTGGGTAAAGTATCGGATAAACGACCATTCACAAAATCAATCAATCGTTGAGCCGGAGCTTGTTGCGTACCATTTCCTAAATTCCACACATTTTTTTCTATATGTTTTTGATAATCCAAACAGGAAAAAACACCGGATTCTACATGCTCTGAGGCATGTTCGGGCGAAACTGCACAAATAATACCGGAATTGGCATAAGCAGAATCACGTCGCGACATTGACATGCCGTTCACGACAATTTCCTCAGGCGCAGTAGCAGCAGGAACAATGAGCCCACCGGGACACATACAAAATGAGAATACCCCTCGTTGATGAACATGAGTCACTAATTTATAGGAAGACGCGGGTAAATATTCACCTCTTTTATAGCCATGATATTGAATTTCATCAATTAAATCTTGCGGATGTTCCGCTCTTACACCAAGTGCAAATGGTTTTGCTTCTATCGCTATATTTTTCGCATGAAGTAAATAAAAAATATCTCGAGCAGAATGCCCTGTAGCAATAATACAATCGTCACCAATAAATTCTTTTCCATTTTCTGTTGTTAATCGAACAAATGTATCTGCACATTGTATATCGGTGACATAAGAATCAAAGTGAACTTCGCCGCCATACTCACAAATAGTGTGACGAATATTTTGAACCACAATGGGCAGTTTGTTAGAGCCAATATGAGGATGTGCATCAATTAGTATATCATCGGGAGCACCATGTTCAACCAACAACTGTAAAACAATGCGAATATCTCCCCTTTTTTTTGAACTTGTATAAAGTTTACCATCAGAATATGTTCCTGCTCCACCCTCTCCAAAACAATAATTTGAATGAGGATTTACAATGCCAAATTGTTGAATGGCACGCAAATCACGTCGTCGGGCACGAGCATCTTTACCCCTTTCAAGAATAATCGGCTTAATACCATAACGCAATAATTCAAGTGCAGCAAAATACCCGCATGGACCGGCACCAATAATTAATACTTTTCGATGCGAGGATGCTGTTTTTAGCTGCGTTTTTATTTTGGGTATTTCCTGTGGAAATTCATCAATATATACTGATGTCTGTAATGTATAGTGCAACTTTTTTCCGCGAGCATCAAGAGACCGTTTATTGATTGTAACTGCACTTACATCATCAGAACTTAAACCACATTCTCGAGCTGCAATGTTTTTTATAGCTTGTGAATTGTGAATATTTTCGGGTTTTATGGAAAGTATGATTTCTTTTTTCATAACCCTTTACTTTCTTGTTGGAATATTAGTGAATAACAGAAAGCGGTAATGTAATTCGTTTATTATCCTGCTCTACAACCACAAAATATATTCCTGTCGGATACTGCATCATGTCCAAACGAATATTCGTATGATTATACGATGTAGCACGCACTTCACTGCCCGTAGATGAAAATACTTTAACAATTATGGGTTCTTTTTCGGAAGATTGAATATTCAGATACAATTCATCACTTGCAGGATTGGGGAATATTTGAGCTGACAAAACTGCATTGTCTTCTTGATTATCTGCAATTGATGTTTGAATTTGGTTAATTGGAACATATTTAAGTATTGTACCAAATTGCCCAACAGCCCAAGCAGTAGAATCATCATAAACAAACAAAGATTGAAGTATATTTCGTGTGCCGGTAAACTGAGTGCGCCATGTTGCCCCACCATCGTTCGTTAATGCGCTGCTGCCGCCTTCACCAACAAAAATCGCATTGGTCTCTGAATAAAATCGAATTGCCATAATGCTTTGTGAAGTATTAAGTTGGAGAGAAGTCCATGTTTTTCCTCCATCATTACTTTTCCTTGCAAATCCATTATCACCGGCTACAATAATAGTTTCCGTTCCTATTTTCTGGAATGTTCTTAAGTTATTTTGTGTTCCCACATCTATCTGTTGCCATGTTTCTCCACCATCTGATGTAGAAATTACCACTCCTTTATCACCAACGCACCAGCCAAGATTGCGATTTGCGAAATATATGGCATGAAATCGAGTTGAAAACTCTGTCGGCTGAACTTTCCATTGACTGCCACCATTTGTTGTAGTGATAACTATTCCATTTTCTCCGCAAGCCCATCCATAAGAATTATCTACAAAATCAACATCGAAAAGGTTTGCGGTTACTTGTGATAATTGTGGAACTATTTTTTCACCATTTTCTTCAAGTTTTAAAATATTACCAAATTCACCGACAATCC
>JAFLBY010000101.1 GCA_017302855.1 Candidatus Kapaibacterium sp. | reverse complement strand
CGCCAATGGGGTACTTACTGTGGCGGCTCCGGTTGGGAGTGGGGTTATGGAGTTGCTACCGATACACAAGGAAATGTGTATATCACAGGTGAATTATTTTTTACTATGGATGGTATAGCTACTGTTGATGCTCATCAAACAACATTTGGTGGTGATTATGATGCTTTTCTTGTGAAATTCAATGGTAGCGGAGTGCGCCAATGGGGTACTTATTATGGCGGTGCGGGTGAAGATTCCGGTTTCGATATCGCAGTAGATATCAACGATAATGTGTATCTGGTGGGCAGAGCACAAAGTATGACAGCTATTGCTTCTCCGAATGCTTATCAAACATCTATTGGTGGCAGTTTTGATGCATTCCTTGCCAAATTCAGTAGCGACGGTGTGCGTCAGTGGGGAACATATTATGGGGGAGAACAGAGTGATTCAGGAAGAGAAATTGTTGCAGATAACAATGATAATATCTACAGTGCCGGTTTTACATATAGTGTTAATGGTATAGCAACATCGGGCTCGCATCAGGAACAAAGAATAGGAACAAATGATGCATTTCTTGCAAAATTTACTCAAATTATTCCCCCGAGTGCATTGAGCGATATTGTCGAAGAAGAAGGGTTTATTTATGAAAGTAATGTCCCGTATCATCTATATCAGTCAGATGCTTTAATATCAGAAAATTCTCATGCTTTGATGGGGTTGACCATTCGTGACGGTGGTGCTGCCGGAGATGAAGACAATCTGCCAACAATTTTGACATCACTTTCTTTATCTCTCACCAATGGGGAGTTCATACGCAGAGTAGGATTATTCGACGGTACAACCAAGATAGCAGAAACCGGCGGTGGTTCTACAGTCACATTCTCAGGACTTACTATCACGGTGAATGATAATTCAAGTAAAAATGTGACAATGCGCGTAAGTTATAATGCAAGCATTGACGATAATGCGCAAATCGTGGGAATAGTCTCGGCAGTAAGTGCAGACTCTATAATCGGTTCTGCATTTATCAGTGACAATGGCAGTGTACCGCCGATTGAATATTGTGACTCTGAAATGCCTTACAATATGGATGGATATGGTATGTATATTTCGGAGATACAATTTGCTGATATGACTAATGTTTCTGACGCTCCTGCATCAACAAGTCTTACCTATTTTTCCGATAAAACAGCAAATGTGACAGTCGGTCAGACCTATACATTTACGGGTACGACCAATCCATTAAATCAAGATTTCTATCTGGGTATGGGAGTATGGATTGACTTCGACCGAAGTAATACATTTGAAAGTCATGAGCAAGTTTTTGCTTCGGAGGATATACGATTAGGAACAGACGCACCTTTCACTGCATCGGTGACTATTCCCGAATATGCTGTGTCGGGTATTACTCGAATGAGAGTAATAACTGATTATGAAACATTAGGAGCATATATGATGCCTTGTAGCGATATGGGGCGTATGGGCTATGGCGAAGTTGAAGATTATAATGTGAATATCACAGGCGGTGTTCCGGCGATAATCTCCGGTCCGGCACAATCATCCCAAGCCGGCGACATCAATCGTTTGGAGGTAACAGCCGATCGTTTACGTTTTGTGACTCAGCCATCAGATGTCAATGTTGGTATTGCCATGCAGCCGGCGGTAACAGTCGAATCTGTTGATGCGCTTTATAACCGCGATCTTGATGTGGAAGGACGTGAAGTCTTTATCAGCAATCGTATGCTCAATGATGCACCGGTTGCTGCATTAGCGGATGAACATGGTATTGCTACTTTTGGAACATTAACGTTTCATACACCTTCGCTCTTGGAGCAATTAACAGCTTCTTCTCCCGGATATGAAGCGGCACTGAGTAACTCTTTCGAGATATTATGCACAGGGTTGACTACAAACACTATAGCGCATTTTGATGCCGCAACTCTTTCTTCTGCTGATGGCACACCTCTCGCTATGTGGAGCGATGTGGCATGTTACAATGATAATGCAGTACAAAATAATATTGCTTCACGCCCATTATATCGTAATAATGGCATGGATAATATCAATAATTATCCTGTTGTACGATTTTCTTTTGGACGTGCATTATCCATAGCAGGCAGAAATGAACTTAATGGAGGCAGCGAAAAAACATTGTTTGCGGTATTTAGAACCGGCAGCCAAGTTGTAAGTCGTCAAGTTATCACGGAATTGGGAGGAATTTCAAGCGGATTTAATCTGTATATTCAAAATTCGCGGATTTATGGGGGAGCTTGGGATAATACTTCTTTATGGGTGAGTCAGCCAATTATGCCTAATAGAGTGTATTTAGCCCAATTTGTCTATGATGGAACTCGATTACGTTTGTCTGTCTCAGAACAAGGGGCAAGCACGTCAATCACACAATCGGCATTTAATGATAATTCCATAGCTGCTTTAAGAACAGGAAATGGTATCGGTTCAGCATTTCAACAAACACGTTATCATAATGGAGCTAATATCAGTGCCGGTCACAGCGATTTCTTTACTGATCATATTGCAGAGATTATCATTATGAATAGCTCGGATGTGGATGAAAGAAGTTTTGTCTTTGATTCACTCAATACAAAATATGCTATTGGCGCATTGAGCAATCCTTTGTTAAAAGAAATAGAGGAAGAATTGGTCGAAGAATATACAGAAGTAACACCAAGTTTGAGTGTCTATCCTAATCCCGTTCACAATTCTTCATCCATATATTATCATGTGCCTGTCAGCGGTGATTATGCGCTTGTGGTTCAAGATGTACTTGGTAATACAGTGATGGAAATAGTCAAAGGTACACAAAATTCAGGTACATATTCTACGGAGTTATATGCAGATGCACTGACTTCGGGTATGTATCGCCTTGTTTTGACAACATCAATGGGTACTATCAGTACTCCGATAGTTATTCAGAAATAAGAGACAATAAGACAGGGGCATACTGAATAGGTATGCTCCTGTCGCTTTTTATTGTAAAGTTACTTATGTTTGCCGGATTGAAAATTGAATGTAGTATTCAATGCTTGCAGTTACTGTTCATTGTTAACCCGGTTTTAAAAAATGTAATGTTTGAGTTGTTATGACTTTATGTGAAAAAATATATGCAATGCTTGAAATTGAAGATATTGTTCAAGCCGAAGAGTTGATAAGAAATTCTACTCTGTTGAGTGATAATGAATTTCCTGATGAAGATCGTATGCGGACATCATATATGTTGGCTAAACTCTTTTTTAAAAAAGGAAAATTAGAAAAATCATTAGAATGGGGTTTTATTTCTCAAAAGTTTTCGGAAAAATCAGTAAACTATGTGCATTATTCTAATGTTTTGACTCATCTGGGGTGGGTGTATTTGTGTAAAAGTGAATATAATAATGCTTATGATTATTTTCAGCAACAATTGCTTCATGCTGAAAAACACAACAATATTAGTCTTGTAGAAAAATACTATATTAATATGGGTTCGTTTTATAAATATATGTCTGTTTTTGATAAAGCAATATCTTCTTTTGATAAAGGATTAGAAATAAACGAAAAAACGCAAGATTTTGAAAATAGAATTGCTATATTGATAGGGAAGGGTAATTGTTGTCACAGTAGTTCTTTTTATGAACAGTCATTGCAAGCATATCAAGAGGCATTATCCTTATCTGAACGGTTAGATAAGAAAAAAAATATTGCTGATTGTCTTAGTAATATTGGTTTGTTATATAAAGATCAGAATAAGTGTTCTCATGCTTTAGAGTATTATTATAAATCTTTATACTTAACGGAAGAAATCGGAGAAACATATTCCGCATTAATAACAAAGACAAATATAGGTAATATATACACGAAGATGCAAGATTATACACAGGCATTGAAAATTCATAAAGAAGTTTATGAGTATTGTGTTGAAAATACGATAAAAAAAGGAATAGCAAAGTCATTGAACAATATTGGGAATATATATTATTATCAGGGATTGGTTACGGAAGCATTGAGCTATTATGAACAAGCTCTTGTCTTGTTTAAGGAGTTATCTGATATACATGAGATTGTCGCTGTACAAGGAAACATTGCTTCCATTCATGGGTCAGAGTCTAATGAAAATTCCAATCCGCATTATGCTATTGAATTGCGTAAAGAAACGCTTAATTATATAATAAAATTACATAATCCATATAAAGAGAGTATAGAACATTTTGCATTGTCTCAATTGTATGAACAAATCCAAAATTGGGAATTGGCGAATATTCATTTGAAGGAGTATTATAGATTGCAACAAATTACTTTTGATGAGGATGTGAAATCACGTTTTCACTCTTTCACTCTTGAACGTCAAATAGCCGAAAAAGAACAGCAGCGTGTTTTGGCGGAGAAAGAATCAGAGATAGCACAGCTGTATTATGAAAAACAAAAGCAAGAAAATGAGCTGTTAAAGCAAGATCTCATGCACAAAGAACGAGAATTAACGGCAATGATAGAGCGTTTGGTTCAAAAAAGTCAGTTTATTACGACAATATCCAAAAAATTGGAAGAAATAGCAGAATTAAATCGCAACGAGAGTAAAAGAGAAATTTATCATTTAATCGAAATATTGGAAAGTCGTTCAATAGATGAAAGTGAACGTTCTGTGATGTTTCTGCAATTACAAAGTGTCTATGGTGATTTTATGAAAATTTTAGGTGAACGCTATAGCAGTTTACAGGAGAAAGAAATAATGACTTGTGCTTTGTTAAAAATGAAATTACCGAGTTCAAAAATTGCTTTAATGCTGGGAGTTTCAGATCGCAGTGTTGAGAAATATCGTGGCAATATCCGCAAGAAATTAGGGCTTCCCGCAGGAGCAAGTATTGAAAATTTTTTTGAGAATTTCTATGATAAAGAATAAACAGTACATTATGTTGATAAGTATAGATTGTAAAAGAGCGTAATGTCTTGTCTAATCTGGTGTTAGCGCCAACTCATCATCATTTCGGAGGAACATTGTATTTTGTAGAGATATACGACGATTAAAGGAAGCGTAGAGATTCTATGGTTGATATTCTTTCCATGTCGGGATTTGAATACTCAACATTCTCCAAAACTGTTTCATTTAGCAGTATATACCTTTTTCCCCTACGCTTCGGCAAGTATAGATTTCTGTTTGTACGCAACCCCATACTATTATGTCGGATTATTGTAACCCTGCCTGTCGCATAACTTATTGTACCACAAATGAAGTATAAATTTGCATAATACACCATTATTACATAATTTTACATCAATGATTTTATCACTTTGCATTGATGAAAAGTTATACTGTTGAACTTTCTGAAACAGTATGACACCTTTAGGACAGTGTGAAACTGCCGCATAGAGTAATGACAGTATATAGAAATCAGGATATGCAAAAGCTAATGTAATCTGTCCTATTTTAAGGATTTAAACAATCAAAGAAGCCGAGATAGTATGCCTAAAATTTATGACAACATACAACATTTTTTAACCAAGGGACTTAATGAAACGCTTGAAGTATCACGGCGGACAGATTTTTGCGTAGGTTACTTTAACTTAAGAGGTTGGAAAGAGCTTGCCGAAAAAATAGACTGCCTTACAGGTGCCAATGTTGTTGAAGGTAGGAATGAGATTCATCGTATATGTCGGCTGCTTGTCGGAATGCAGAAAATGCCTGTGGATATTCTACGTGAGCATTTTTCCAAAGATACTGGGCACATTGTTGACCAAGCCGAAGCAGTAAAACTAAAAAAACGACTTGCACAAGAATTTAAAGACCAATTAACAATTGGCATACCGACTGAAGCAGACGAAAAGGCATTGAGGACGTTAAGTCAACAGATGAAGGATAAAAAAGTAGTAGTAAAACTTCATTTGGCTTACACACTGCACGCTAAATTATATTTGGCTTACAGTAATGACAAAAGAGTTCCGGTAGTTGGTTTTTTAGGCAGCAGTAATTTGACACTTGCCGGTCTTGCCAAACAAGGTGAATTGAACATTGATGTCATGGATCAAGATGCAGCTAATAAACTCGCAAACTGGTTTGAGGGTCGCTGGAATGACCGTTGGTGTATTGATATTACAAATGAACTCATTGAAATAATTGACAATTCATGGGCAGCCGACAGACTTGTTTCACCCTATTACATTTACCTGAAAATCGCTTATCACCTTTCAAGAGAAGCAAGAGCAGGTATCAATGAATTTAAATTGCCAAAGGTTTTCCAAAAAGAGCTATTGGAGTTTCAACAAAAAGCCGTGTTGGTGGCGGCGCATCATTTGCACAAACGAGACGGTGTTGTCATTGGTGATGTGGTTGGTTTGGGAAAAACCATTACAGCAACTGCATTGGCAAAACTTTTTGAAGATGATTTCTTTTTGGAAACGCTCATTATTTGCCCGAAAAACTTGGTTGAAATGTGGGAAGATTATACCCACAAATACCAGTTGAGAGCAAAGGTAATTTCACAAAGTAAAGTGCAAACCACCTTACCAAATTTAAGGCGTTACCGCCTTGTGATAATTGACGAAAGCCACAACCTGCGTAACGACCAAGGAAGTCGCTATCGTGCTATCAAGTCATATTTAGAAGAGAACGACAGTAAAGTGATTTTACTTTCTGCAACACCTTACAATAAAACATATTTAGACCTTTCAAACCAACTTCGTTTGTTTATCTCAGACGACAAAGATTTAGGCATCAGTCCTGAGCAATATATTGAAAGTATTGGCGGACAAGTTCAGTTTACTTCACAGCACACCGAGACCTTTATCAGAAGTATTAAAGCATTTGAGAAAAGCCATTTTTCAGATGACTGGCGGGAATTGATGCGATTATATTTGGTACGAAGAACACGAAGTTTTATCAAAAATTATTATACGGAAACGGACCCAACCAACAATAGAAAATTTCTAACGTTTGCTGATGGTACAAGATCCTTTTTTCCGGAAAGATTACCCAAAAAAGTTTTATACAAATTTGATAAAAATGACACAAAGGATATTTATGCCAAACTTTATTCGCAAAATGTTGTTAATAGTATTAACAGTCTGGAATTACCAAGATACGGACTGCAACAATATTTGAATGAAAAACCTCTGATTAAACCAACAAATGACGAAGAACAAATAATGCAAAATCTTAGCTTTGCAGGCCGCAGATTGATGGGCTTTTGCAGAACTAATTTGTTCAAGCGTTTAGAAAGTAGCGGATATTCATTTTTGCTTTCATTGAGCCGACATATTTTGAGAAACTATGTTTTTGTGTATGCAGCACAAAATCATTTACCTATTCCGATTGGTAAAAATATTTCGCAAAATTTAGATGAGTATCTGGAAGATAGCGATACGGATAATAGTGGTGATGAATCTAATCAATTGAATCTCATTCTGAAAGAAGAAACCTATTTACAAAAAGCAAAAGAACTTTATACACTGTTTGCAAGTGATGCTTACAAAAAGCGTTTCGATTGGATACGAAGTGAGTTTTTCTCTACGGATTTGCAAAAAAAACTTATCAGTGACAGTAAAGAGATTATTTCTATATTGCAAATAGGGAAACATTGGAACCCCAAAGAAGACAGACAACTGAATGCTTTATATGAACTTTTAACAAAAAAACACAACAAAGAAAAGGTTTTAGTGTTCACACAGTTTGCAGACACAGCTTATTATCTGACAGAGCAATTAAAGAAAAGGGGTATCACACACATTGAAAGTGTAACCGGTGATGATGAAAACCCTACCGGATTAGCGCAGCGTTTCAGTCCGTACAGCAATCAAAAACCCGACATTATTACTAATGGTCAAGAATTACGTGTTTTGATTACAACCGATGTACTGAGTGAAGGACAAAACTTGCAAGATGCTCATATCATTTTGAATTATGATTTACCCTGGGCTATCATTCGCTTAATTCAACGTGCAGGTCGTGTTGACCGTATTGGACAAAAGGCGGAGCAAATAATATGTTACTCATTTTTGCCCGAAGATGGCATAGAAGCTATTATAAATTTGCGAAAAAGATTAACACAGCGAATAGAAGAAAACGCAAATGTCGTAGGTAGTGATGAAACTTTTTTTGATGGCGATCCGGTGAATCTTGCCGACCTTTACAATGAAAAATCAGGTATTTTGGACGGTGAAGATGACGATACCGAGGTGGACTTGGCTTCGTATGCTTATGGGATTTGGAAAAATGCCACAGATGCAAATCCTGAGCTGAATAAAATCATTCCCGATTTACCAAATGTGATATATGCCACTAAGATAAACAATGAAGAACCCGAAAAACAAGGTGTGATAGTTTATACCAGAACAGCAGAAGAAAATGATGTTTTAGCTTGGGTGGATAATAAAGGAAAAATCATTACCCAATCGCAATACACTATTTTAAAAGCAGCGCAATGCACTCCGGACACTAAACCAATATATAAATTAGAAAAACATCATGAACTTGTCAAATCCGGTATAGATTTTATTCGTGAGGATGAAAAAAACACTGGCGGTTCCCTTGGTAAAAAATCAGGCGTAAAATACCGTGTCTATATGAGACTTGATCGCTTTTCCAAAGAATTTGAAAAATCATTATTTGTTCATGAAGAATTTAAAAAAGCAGTGGACGATATCTATAAATATCCTTTGAAAGAGTTTGCAAGAGAAACTTTGAACAGACAGTTAAAAGCAGGGATTTCAGATCACCAATTAGCTGCTTTGGTTGTTTCACTCCGCGAAGAAAACAAATTAGCAATTGTAAATGAAGATGAACAGCCACACAAAGAATCACAAATTATTTGCTCCTTGGGCTTAAAAAACTAAACCCTTCAAATACGAAGTGTTTTAATAATTGGAATATTTATGGCAAAAAGCAAAAAGATTCAAGTAAAGGGAATAGAAATAACCATTATCCAAGACGATAGCAAGGACTTTATTTCCCTAACAGATATGTTAAGAGCCAAAGACGGTGACTTTTTTATCTCTGATTGGCTTAGAAATAGAAACACAGTCGAGTTTCTTGGAATTTGGGAATCGGTTTACAATCCCAATTTTAATTATGGCGAATTCGCCACAATTAAAAGTCAAGCCGGCTTAAACAACTACAAAATTAGTGTGAAAGAATGGGTTGAGAAAACCAATGCGATTGGACTAAGAGCTACGGCAGGGAGATATGGCGGAACATACGCCCATAGTGATATTGCCTTCGAATTTGGTATGTGGATAAGTGCCGAATTTAAGATATACCTTATCAAAGAGTTCCAAAGACTGAAGGCGGATGAGAATAATCGATTAAAACTCGAATGGAACATACAACGCACTCTTGCTAAAGTAAATTATCATATTCATACCGATGCCATCAAAGAAAACCTTATTCCAAAAGAATTAAGTAAATCTCAAATCAGTTTTGTCTATGCCAATGAAGCCGATGTACTCAATGTAGCTTTGTTCGGCTTCACCGCAAAACAATGGAGAGATGCAAATCCTGACAAACAAGGTAATGTAAGGGACTATGCAACCATCGAACAATTGGTAGTGCTGTCGAATCTTGAAAGCATCAATGCAGTACTCATACACCAAGGATTGTCACAGCCCGCGCGCTTACGACAATTGAATACTATTGCCATTACACAAATGAAATCTTTGCTCACTAATTCGCAAATAAAAAAATTACCATGAGCTTAACCAAAAAACAATTTTCTGATTATATAACACAGTTTAATTTCCGCGAACTGTTTAATGATATGGGATGGAATAGCAATAATTTGCCTAAAACGCAAACCATTGCAATAGATACTATCAGCTTTAGATTGCAACCCGTTGCCGAAAAAAGCGGATTCCTCATTCTTGTCCATGATTCTCATAATTCACAGCCCTCGGCGGACACTATTCCTGATTATGCTACACGGAAGAAAATTGAAGCAAAACTCACTACATTGTTCCAAGAACATTTAATTATTTTCTTCGACAGTAAAAAAAATGAACAGATTTGGCAATTTGTCACAAGACAAGCCGGTAAACCAACAAAAATAACAGAAACTCGTTGGCATAAAAAGAAAGATCCCGAATTACTGTATCAGCGTGCTTCGGGCATTTTCTTTGAATTAGATGAAGAAGAACATATCACTATTGTTGATGTTACCAAACGAATGACCGATAATTTCAACCAAAACAATGAAAAGGTAACGAAGCAATTCTATGATAAATTCAAAAAAGAGCATGGCGCATTTCTCGGATTTATCAAGGGCATTGCCGATAAAACCAATCAAGAATGGTATGCTTCTTTGATGCTCAATCGCCTTATGTTCTGCTATTTCATCCAAAAAAAAGGTTTTCTCGACAATAACAAAAACTATCTGCGCGATAAACTCAATGCTTGCTCACTCAGACAAATACAGGGTGGGAAAAAAGCAAAATTCTATTCTTTTTACAGATCATTTTTATTGGAACTTTTTCATCATGGTCTCAATAATCCCAATAATCACGAATATAAAGATTTGATTGGCAAAATACCATATCTTAATGGTGGTTTATTCGATGAACATGAATTAGAAAAAAACCATACGAATATTGATATTGATGATAAAGCTTTTGAGCGGCTCTTCGATTTTTTCGACCAATATGAATGGCATTTGGATACTCGACACACAGCAAGCGGTAAAGATATTAATCCCGATGTCATTGGCTATATTTTTGAAAAGTATATCAATGACCGAGCAAATATGGGGGCGTATTATACCAAAGAAGATATTACCGATTATATCAGTAAAAATTGTATCATACCCTTTTTATTCGATGAAACCAAACGCAATTACCCAAAAGCTTTCAAACCCGATGGTGAATTATGGTCAATGGTGAAAAATAGCGGTGACCACTATATTTATCCGGCTGTGAAACATGGCATATATGTCAAAAATCCTCTTAGTCAAGAAAATCACTATAATCCTCTTCCGGACAATATTGAGCAAGGCATTCACGATGTAAGCAAACGCATGGATTGGAATAAACCCGCCACCGCTGATTATGCTTTGCCAACCGAAATTTGGCGCGAAGTGGTTGACCGAAGAAATCGTTACCATACCATCAAATCCATTATTGACAATGGTGATATTCAGCATAGTAATGACTTTATTACCTATAATCTTAATATTCGGCAATTTGCGCAAGATTGCATTGAAAATACCAATGATCCCGATTTTCTCAAGCATTTTTACAAAGCATTGACGAATGTTACTATTATTGACCCTACCTGCGGTTCCGGCGCTTTTTTGTTTGCAGCGATGAATATATTAGAGCCACTGTACGAAGCATGTTTGCAGCGTATGGAGATTTTCATTGAAGAAGCAAAAGATGAACATAATTATAAACACCTTTCGCCCGAATTGCAAAAATCATGGAAAGCAATCAATCATGAAAAATCATGGCATAGACAATGTGTGGCGCAAGTAAAAAAACCTGAACATCCGAATTTGCAATACTTTATTTACAAAAGCATTATTCTCCATAATTTGTATGGCGTGGACATAATGAAAGAAGCAGTAGAGATTGCCAAACTTCGTTTGTTCTTAAAATTAGTGGCTACGGTCGAAGCCGATTATCGAAAACCCAATTTGGGTTTAGAACCTTTGCCCGATATTGATTTTAATATTCGTGCCGGCAATACTTTAGTGGGATTTGCTACGTTCAAAGATGCTGCCCAAGCAATAAATGAAAGAGATAATCCCAATCAATTAGGATTAGTATTTGAGGATGAACTTGATATTGTCAATACCGTGCGTGATAAAGCGGACGATTTGGCAAGAGTTTTTGATGCTTTTAAAAAAGCACAAATAGATGATAATCTTGATGCATATAAAAAGGCAAAAGAAAAAGTTCTTCAGTATCAAGACAATCTAAATGATATTTTGAATGAATACCTTGCATTTAGTTATGGCATTGATACTCAAAAATCATCGAATAAAAAACGCTTTGCCGAATGGTTACAGACACATCAACCCTTTCATTGGTTTGCGGAATTTTATGAAATTATCCATGAAAAAGGAGGATTTGATGTCATTATTGGAAATCCACCGTATGTGGAGGTTAGGCAAATATCTTATTTACCCATTGGACTGAAAACATTTGATTCGGGTGCTGTTCATAGTATGTGTATGGAAAAAAGTCTAGGAATACTAAAAGAGACGGGAAATATTTCAATGATTGTTCCACTTGCTTTAGTATGTACACAAAGAATGGTAATTGTTCAAAATTTACTTGAAGCAAAAAGAACGACTTGGTATTCAAATTTTGCTTGGCGACCTGGGAAACTTTTTGAAAATGTAAATCGTGCACTGACCATTTTTATTTCAAATTACAATGAAAAACCAAATGTTTATACTACAAATTATATTAAGTGGTCATCAGACATAAGAAACGATGTTTTTCCCAATATTTCATACACATCTTGGAATGACAAAAGAAATTCATTTTGGATACCAAAGCTAGGCAATAAAATTGAAAAAAATATTCTTAAAAAAATTTTAAAATCAGAGAATACAATATCACAACTAATTACTAAACATTCATCAAACGAAGTATATTATAGAACCACTGGTGGACTTTATTGGAAAATTTTCACAAATTTTTCTCCTAAGTTTTATGTTAATGGTAAAGAAGGAAAATCAAGCCGTGAAAACCTTTTCTATGTGAAAAAGAAGAATCAAGATATTCTTTGTGTATCACTTCTAAGCAGTAATCTGTTTTGGTGGTGGTATACTATTGCATCTAATCTTAGAGATTTAAATCCGAGCGATATACAAGGCTTTAAGTTTCCTAATTCAGTATTAGAGGATGCTGAACTACAAAAACTTGGGAAGAAATATTTAAAAGATTTAGACGCAAACTCATCAATGCTTACAAGAATACAGAAACAAACAGGTGAAATTCAAACACAATCATTTAAGATTGCTTTATCCAAACCCATCATAGATGAAATAGACACTGTGCTTGCCGAGCATTATGGTTTTACAGACGAGGAATTAGATTTTATCATTAATTATGATATTAAGTATAGGATGGGTAAGGAATTAGAAAATGAGGACGAAGGATAATTAAAATTATACATTTACATATCATTTA
>JAFLBY010000100.1 GCA_017302855.1 Candidatus Kapaibacterium sp. | reverse complement strand
AATACGCCCTTTTTTTTCTGCCCGTCGGGGAGAGATTACTCCGGAAACATAAATGGTTCTGAATTGCGCTGTCATTCTCATTGTACCAATCAATAATATCAATCATGAAAATCGGCTGCAAATGTATTAATTGGGTCTCTTATTTCATAGAATTATGTCCGTTTTAAGAGTTGTATGAGTGATTTTTTTCGAAGTAGTAATAAACTTATCATCACAATGGAAGTAATTCCCATAAGTATCTTGAGTAATAGGGTTAATGGTGAAAACAATGTAAAGACAATAAATGTGCTGAGAGCTAATCCAATAAGCAAAGCAATAGTGTTCCATTCATAATCAAGCGGATAAATTCTTCTTGCATAGAACAATAATATACAAGCAGCTACACAATATGACAGCATCATTGCGATTGCTGCACCGGAAATACCCCATTGGGGAACAAGGGCAAAATTTAAGATAACAGTCGTTACAGCGGCTGTACCCATAGCTATCGGTAAATATTTAGTCTGTTTTGTAATGTGAAAACCGGCTGAAAACTGAATGTAAAATCCATTAAACCAATATCCTGCAAGAATCAATGGTATGATATGCAATCCGCTCCAATATTGTGGATGAATAAATGTTGCACCTCTGAATGGTAGAGCCACTATATCGCTCATAAAAAGTGTGACAATAATAAAAATAATGGCACACACAGCCGTAAATATTGTCAAAACTTGCGCAAACAATTTTTTTGCTTCGGGTTTTTCTGCATTGGTTAAATAAAATGGTTTCCATGCTGTTTCAAAAACGCTGATAAACATCATCATGGGAAGAGCCAGCCGATAATTTGCCTGATAAATTCCCACATTGCGTGAATCGGTTAATATTCCTACAATGGGACGATCCAGTAATTGCAATGCTATAGTGGAAAAAGCAGCAGGCACTGTAGGAAGCCCAAATTTCAGCATATCTTTTAACAATGGACTGCTTATACGAAGTCGCAGCCATGGCAGCATATCCGGTAAAAGAAGTAAGACACCAAATGCACTCGACAGTATGCCGGAAATTATCACACCGAGTGCGCCATAGTGCAATGTGCCCACAAAGAGAATATTGAGAGAAACATTTAGTACAATAATAAAAAATTTAGTCAATGCAAATCGTTTTGAGCGTCTTTCCATGCGCAAATGTGCATAGGGGATAATCATAAGTGCATCTAAGAATGGAATTATTGCCGCGCAAAGTAAGAGTGTCGTGGCAGAAGTGTAAATACCTTCTAATTGCAGCGGAAAAACAATAATACAAAGCGATGCAACAAAGGTAATTGATAGCGATATACCGGCTATACTCCAAAAAGCGGTATTATATACTTGTTGTGAATATCCGATATTATCTTTAGAATAAAAACGCATAAATGCAGTATCAAATCCAAAAGAATAGGCAATATTCATAAATGCAATGACCGCATATATGGTAGCAATATGTCCATATTCGCTGGGACCTGATAAATAATGGGTATAAAAGGGCGTGAGAATGAAAGTCAAAAAACGTCCGGCTATGGTGGAAAGTCCATACACAGCCGTGTCAGAGGCAAGTGATCGAAGGGATAAAGCCACTTGTGATTAAAGATTAAAAAAGAAAAATGAAATGTCTTAGTAAGAATGAATTTGATTGCAAAAACAAGTATTAATCCATCATGAAAGCAATATGTTGCTTTATATCAAATCAAGCATATTGGCAAGTTATTATGCAATGATGGTTGAATATGAATGAATAAATTCTTGAGTTTTTGCGGCTATACCCGGAGCATCTAAACACAATTCAGCCCATAGTTCTTGCTGAGTGCCATGATCCACGTATATATCTTCAATGCCGTGAAGTTTAATGCGTTTTCCCGGATGATTTTGTGCAAGATATTCAATAATGGCACTGCCAAAGCCGCCTTGAATTTGCCCATCTTCAACGGTCATAAAATATGTATGTCTTTCGGCTAATTCATCAAGTAATTGCGTATCTAATGGCTTGACAAAACGAGCATTCACAATTTCTGCTTCAATTCCATTTTTCGATAAAATATCTGCCGCTTTTAATGCCGGATATACCATATTGCCGATAGCAAGAATACAAATATCATTGCCGGAGCGCAGTATTTCACCTTTGCCAAGTGGTATAGATTTCATGGGTTGCAAGGCAATGCCTTGTGATTCGCCGCGAGGATAGCGCAAAGAAACCGGTCCTTTGGTATAATCATGAATTGCCGAGTAGAGCATATCGCGTAATTCTTGCTCATCTTTGGGAGCCATCACTACCATACCTTGGATAATGCGCAAATAAGCATAATCTAAAACACCATGATGGGTTGGACCATCCGCTCCGACAACGCCGCTCCTGTCAAGTGCAAACACCACGTGCAGATGCTGCAAAGCAACATCATGACAAATATGATCGAAAGCTCTTTGCAAAAAGGAAGAATAAATTGCACATACGGGAATAATACCTTGCGTTGCCATTCCGGCTGCAAAGGTGACTGCATGACCTTCGGCTATGCCGACATCCGTCATTTTTTCAGGATATTTTTTTGCAAGAATATCAAGCCCTGTCCCATCAGGCATTGCGGCAGTTATACCGACTACTTTGGGATTTGTATCACATATTTCGGTTAATGCTTCGCCAAATACTTTCTGATATGTCGGCGGAAGAGGAATGGAGGGTTTGGAAGCTGTTGATTTTCCTGTAATTTTATCTACTTTGCCAATAGCATGAAGAAATTGCTTATCTGCTTCTGCGGGTTTATATCCTTTACCTTTTTGGGTTATGACATGCAAAAGCACAGGACCATTCATATCTTTGACTGATTGCAGCATTTTCACCAAGTTACCAATATTATGTCCATTGGTAGGACCATAATAATTAAATCCTAATGCTTCGAAGAGCATACCGGGTGTTAAAACTGCTTTCAATCCATCTTCGATTTTATGAGCCAATGTGCGAATCCTATCACCTAATTCGCCTGTTTTTCCGGTCATATCCCAAATATTGCTGCGAATTTTTTGTGCGGTAGGGGAGGCGAATAAATTGCTGAAATAATTCGATAAAGCCCATACATTTGGTGCTATGGACATTTGATTATCATTGAGGATGACGATTAATTTCTTTTGTTGCACGCCACAATTATTCATTGCCTCATAGACCAAACCGCCCGTCATGGCACCATCGCCAATAACTGCCACAACATGATTATCTTGACCGAGTAAATCTCTTGCAGAAGCAATGCCAAGTGCAGCAGAAATACTGGTGCTTGCATGACCTGCGCCAAATTCATCATATTCGCTTTCGGTACGCTTCAAAAATCCCGACAACCCATCTTTTTGACGTATTGTATGCAATGTATTTTTACGACCGGTCAAAATCTTATGCGGATAGCCCTGATGCCCTGTGTCTATGACAATTTTGTCTTTGGGGGTGTCGAAAACATAATGTAACGCTACGGTTAACTCTACAACGCCAAGCCCTGCACCGAAGTGACCGCCTACTTTGGTGATAGTATCAACCATATATTCGCGCACTTCATCGGCTACTTCGCGCAATGCACTTTCCGGCAGTTTACGCAAATCTGATGGTATGTCAATATTTGACAGGTATTTATATTCGATTGATTGCTCAGACATTAATCCCCCTGATGTCAGTACTCATTGTTTCGAGTCGTATGGTCATAGAATGTTTCTTTGAATTACTTGTACCATGAAAAGCATGAAGACACACTATGGCACTTCTTATTTTTTCGGAGTTTCAACAATGATTTGTACTGTTCGTGACAAATGGCGACCAATGATAGATGTATTATCAAAAATCGGAACATTTTCGCCGATGCCTTTTGCCGTATATTTTGCATCGCGGATTTTAGCTTCTAATACTTTTTTTATGACATCCGCACGCTTTTGCGATAGTTTTTGATTGTAGTTTGCTTCTCCCAAATCATCGGAATAACCAATGATGGTGACGGTTGAATTATACTGGATGGAAGGAAGCACTTGTTCTTCCACTATGCGAGCATTTTCTTCGGTTAGCTCTGCTTTATCGAAATCGAAAAGTACAAGAGAAAATTTCGAAATAGATTTATCGGCTAATTGTTCCGAACGTTTTTTTGTTGAGGACAAATATTCTACGGGAATTGTGCCATAAGCTTCTTTTTTTACGCCTGAGCTGTCTTGTACCGTCAAAGTATATTCCACATTAATCTGAGAATTTGATAATTCATTCGGGCGAATTTGCCAGCGTTGAGGTGTTAAAGTACCATGACCCGAAAATGTTCTCAATGATTTTCCGGCTTGACTTATTTGCAAGTTCCAATCACTTATTCCTTTATTGGAAATTACTTTGGGGCGAAATTCAATAAGTTCGGGATATGCAATACGTTGATTATCACTTTTGAGAATAATCGGTGCTACAATATCGCGCGAAGTGGAAGAAAATTCGACACGACGATTTTCTGCTTCTGCTTCGGGGACTGTATTTGCCGATGGTTTTGCCGGTAAACCACGCGCTACAACTTGCAATCTATTTTCTTCTATACCATACGATGACATGAGGTAATTTTTTACATACTCGGCTCTTTCTTTGGCAATAGTCGTATTTTTATTTTCTGTTTTTCCGTCTGTTGTTCCCGTTATGGTTAATTGTGCCTGTTTATTGGCATTCATTCTGTAGCCGATGATATCTATAAGACTGCGATTAATACTTATCGCATCGGGTTGTAAATTATTCAGTGTAAATGCTCCGGCTCTTGCTGTAGTATTTTCTGATTGATATTCTTTTGTAAAAGGTTTATTACTATTTGCTTCAAAAAAGATATATGGTACCACAGGATATAATTCCGAGTAAGCAATATCTTCTACTTTAAGAAAATTGAGCGGTGTGAACAGTCCATCCGGTGTATAATAACCGATATTATCCATTTGAATATCAAGGTTTGATGGAATATTATCGTCTTTCATTTTATTGTCATTACCAAATGTAAGCGATATACCTACACGTAATTGCGGTACGCTCCATGAATCAAATGCTGTATTGGAACTTACAGTCGTGAAAGGCATTCTGAACGTAATTTCAGGGACGAGAGAAGTCGTTTTATTCAGAGGAATTTCATAATCTGCGCCAATCACAAATGCTGCTCTCATGGCTGCGTCCAAACTTGCAATAGGATTAGAGATTCTGTCTTGTGATGATTGACCATCCAATAAAGGTGATGGCGTACCCGATACTGTGCGATCTACATGAGTATAGGATGTCATAAAGGGAATAGAGAACTCAAAACCACCCAGAAGATTGAGTGGTGCCGGTGCAAATACATTTTTTACACGCAATAGGGGAGCTATCTCAATCATACCTAAACTGGCATCAATCTCCGAGTTGATGGGAACCGTGTCGGATGCCGTAAAACGACGTGAACTTGATGTTATCTTTGTTCCTAAGCCATTGTAGCCCAGCCGTCCCGACAATTGGAAACGATCATTGATTGAGTAATTGACTATACCGCCGATAGCAAAACCTATGGATGTGGCATTGGTCGAAAATGTGGAAGAGTCCACATTGTATAAGTTGTTTGAAATTATACGATTAGGGTCTGTAAAGTTGGGCGAATGGAAGTTAATGTTAAGCCCACCGTAAAAACCATACGTCGTTTTGTTCTGGGGCGTTTGGGCTTGAATATTTTGTAAACTTAGGAAAGTGAAAGCACTCAAGATAAATAATTTTTTGTAACTCATGTGTGTTGTATGGATTGTGATTTATGGCAAAAATACGAATCTCATCACGAAGTATTGGAGTGTGAGATGGCAGAATGGAAGAATCCGATAGTAGGTGGAAACAAGTTTGCCATGTTTTGAGCGATGAGTGCAGTGCTCTTCTTTTGACTAAAAACAACACAGCCCAACATAGTGCGTATGCTGAGCTGTGGTATCGAACTAAAAGCGACAGTAGCAAGTGTATTCAAATACTCTATCGTTCGATAAGTAATGGCTCAATGAGCGTTTGTTCACCCACACGAATATGTACGGTGTAATATCCGGATGGTATATCGAGAGTCGAAATCTGCAACGAAGAATGAGTATTGATTATTTCAAATTGGGGAATATGGAGCAATATTCTGCCAATATTGTCCATAATACGAAGTTCGCCAAACATAGGCTGATTTTTTGTAACATCACTATCTACGCTCATGTCGAGTGAAATTTGATTGGAAGCGGGGTTGGGATAAATATGTATTGCATTCTCAATAATTTCAGTCTCGGCTATTTCTTCATCGTTTTCTTTAAGAAATGAATATATAGGCACATGCAAACCTCCGGCTACGATAATTGATGCTATATATTCCGTTGTTGTCATTGTTCCTGTAGCGCTTTGTGTGAATGGTGTTCCTCTTATATTGAGAACAACATTTTTGACAACACCATTATTATATACATTCCATATTTCTTTTCGAGTAAAATTAATTTTGTATAAAATCCGCTGGCGATTTCCGTTTGGCGTTGTTAGATATATTCTTCCTGACTGTGGTTCAAACTCTAAGATACAATCCCTTGTTCTTCCACCCGGGTGAACCGTATAAATTTTATTACCAATCACTTTAAGAGTTTCTCGAAGCAAGCGACCGTTCGGACGTACTTTCCAGAGTATATCCGTGCGTGGATTGTATAGTGCAACGAGTGTGGTCCTGCGTTCAGATGCTGAAATTTGATAGATGTTAAATCCGCGTACTTCTACCATTGATGTTCCTGTGGTAGCAAAACGAGTAGGGGTGCTGCGTATATTAGTCGGTGTGGGTTCTTCATCAATTGGGATGACACCGGGAGTGATTGTAAAGTGCAATATTCCGGCTTGCGTTGATTGAAATAATGTCGAGTTTGGTCTTGCATTTGTTGTGACAATAATTTCAGACATATTATTGGGGGTACGAATGCAAGAAACGTAATAATTTGTTGTTGGCACTAATCCCGCTATATAATGTTGCACAGTAGCGGTTGTCGGCAATACGTATTTGAGCGTGTCGAATGAGTATGCCGAGTTATCGCTTGCAAATAATACGGCACAATTTGTGTCCGACTGTTGAACATAAGCACCATATAAATCAGAAATAAGAACTAACCCGCTCTCTCTGCATAACGATGTAATATTTTTTGCTTGTGCGGTGTCCGGTTGAGTATAAGCAATATGCACAAAATAATCCTTATTCTGTTGTTGAGTGTTTTTAATACGAAGTAATCGCCCCTTTTTTTCTACGGATGTTTCTATCGGATATGTTGTATGGACAAAAGCTTTAACCCCATTGTTTGCGTAAGAATATAGACGATTGCCAATAACAGAATTTGTATCATTAAAATTAATACCATACCATTTTTTTCTTCCTTGCGAATTTTCTGCTATATCATACGTGAATATAGATTTCATGCGAGGAATATACAGAAATTGTCTTTGCGATTTTACGACGGTATTATACCAAAAACGTGCAGTATAAATCGGGGTATGGTCAGACCAAATATATGAGTATTTATTGGTAAACTCTCTTTGAATATTGCCGGCATGTTCGGCATCGGCATAGCCATTGTAGGGATAATGTTCATCTGCATTCATGCCTTCAAAGTGAATACAATTGTGCATTGAATCCGAGCCTTCAATACCTGACCTCGATTTTATATTGTTATCAATAATCAGCCATCCTTTATCGTAGATAGAAAAATGCCCCGGACCATCATGTGCATGATCTCCCCACCGTGCACCGGCTCTGTAAGAAACCCATTGCGCATTCGGAGTCCAATCCGTACGGCGTATAAATTGTCCTGTGCCGGATGTGTCGGTATATATTTGTTTTTCATCAAAAGCTGCATCTTGATGATAATCAAGACTTTGAATATCTTGATTAGAAAATAAAAACGGTGACCATCTATACGCTGTTACGGCAAATGATGTGATGGGAATATTTTCATTAGCCCAAAACCGCGCAAGTCTTCTTGTATTTTCGTCATTGGAGTACGATGAAACTATATCGGCAACAAATCGGTGATAATCCCACAATCTTCCCGAGGATTCTCTTGCCCAATCTCCCTCTGCGAGCATTATTTTTTTCTCAGGTAATGTAGCATGTATGAGGAAATTAACAGCATCTTCGTCGTATGTAGTTTCAGCAAATTTATCGGTATGATAATATGAAGCAGATTTAATAATGGCTAAAGTTCTAAAAAAGCTATAGGCATATCCTGCTCCGTAAGACCAGCCTTCATTAGCATCACCGCCTTTTAATCTGGTATTGGAATAATTCATAAATAATGGTAAATTCTCTTCGCATATATTAAGCAAACGGTTACCATTAACCGTATCTTCAGAATAAATTGCATACGCAACACTTGTGATTCCCGCTAAGTGACCTATGCAATAATTATTGCCTTCATCAAAGTAAATTGACCCGAAACGACCATAAGTTATCGGATTATACAATATTGAGTCAGCCCATTTGACAAGCCGCGTTCTAACTGCAATACGAAAATCATTAGGCATAAAATTATAAAGCCAATCATACGCAACAGCCATTTCTATCATTGTGCTGCGTGAATCATATCCTACATCGCGCCGCATGGAGTTATCCGTAGTCCGTCGTTCAAAGTATTTACGAAAAATAGCCACTGCCGTATCTCTGTGTGCTGTGTTACCCGTCGTATAGTATGACATTGCTAATGCAAAAATATAATGCTGACCTTCGTAAAAGTTAGGTGCTGCCAAGACATGGGACTGATAGCTTGTTGCCGTCGTGACTCGTCCTTGTAATTGTTGCCATTCTACAGTATTTTGTTGACGCCGGTTTTGCAAGTTGTTAATTACTTCATCCGTTAAAAATATTCGAGGATGTGTCGGTACGACACGCTGATTCTGTGCTTGAACAGATGCAATACATGCAACCATAAGCAATCCTATGATTGTAATTATTGAATTTCTCATAATGTTCTGTAAATGTTTGAAAAAATAATGTTGATTGTGTACTAAATCTATGGGAATATCAAATGATGCGATATGAGTATCTTCACTTATAGAAACTCATCGAAAGAAGGAAACGTAATTTTTATCATCACATATCACCATAGATCATTATATGTCATAACAACTTGAGGACTTTTCCACAAAGTAAGTTATGTGCCGTAGTATAATGAGCGATTATGTTTGCATAAGATATCCTGTCAGAAAGTTCAACAATTGGACTATGTCAAACTTACTAAATAGAAATAAGTGTATGGGTACTGAAAGATTACCTATCTAAGATAACCGACTTCATGGGGTTTACATAGGATAGATTGTGAATAGTGGCACTTTTTAAGTCGTTTTTTAGTATAGAGTTACAGTATCGTCGAGCTCAGAGTACTTAGAATTGGTTAAAGAATGTATAGAGATTTGCATTGGCATCGAGTCCCAATTTCTTGCGGATATTGTAACGATGTGAGTCCACTGTACGCCGAGAGATACACAGGATATCAGCGATATTGTCACTTGTTAATTGCGATTTTATCAAAGTGCATACCTTCACTTCGGAACTGCTCAATGCGGGATATTGTTTGGTTAATGAAGCTGTAAACGTAGGGTATGTCATTAGAAAGTGTTTTTGATACATATCCCATTCAATTTTTGAACTTTGTTGCAAATAGGCATGAACAGTGGATTGAAGGAAGTCGGTGTCAATGTTGTCGGGCTTCCATTGATGTAAGTTTTTATCAATACTCTCCATTAATTTGTTAGTGTGAATTATTTGTAATGACAGCGTTTGAAGTTCAACATTTTTTTTATGGTACTCTTGTTCTAATTTGCTATATGATTCTTGCAATGATTTATACTGATTGTGTTCGCTGACCATAGCTGCGTGAATCAATGCAGTTTTGTATAGTTGTTCATCACCGGATGATTCGAGCCCTTTTTTTAAATCGTCAATTATTCTGTATAATTCTAACTCGGTTGAATTATCATATTCTAATTTTGCAATTTCCAAGAGTATAGTATTAGTTTCGATTGCATGTTTTATCATGCCGCTTTTGTGGGTCATTTCTAAGGCTCTTTGTGCATAGCTTTTCGCTCTTTCTATTTCCCGCAATTTAATGAGGGTTTTGGCACTTTCATTGAGCAAGGAGATATACGTAGATGGATCACCGGGTGTTGATAAATGCTCCAGTGCAGAATTCATGAGAGTTGTTGCACTCTCAAAGTTATGTTTACATAGCTCAATTTTGGAAAATGTCGAAAAAAAAGTACCACGAATACGCGGATAATCAGACAAATCTGTTTCCTGTAAAAAATGTCGTAAAAATTCTTCTGCTTCATCATATCTGTTCTCAAAAATATACAATTGAGCTTTCATAATAGCCCAATATGTCATATTCCTTACTGTAAATGTATAGCGCTCAGTGATGGAATTAAGCAAATCGAAATAATGTCGTAATTGCATTATATCGGATTTATCGAGAAGTATTAAGCATATATTGTAATATAAATTGAAAGCAGAATTTCTTAGAAACGCATCATCGTTCATTGTACTGTTCAGAGATTGCAGGTGGTGCACTCCCTCAAAGTAGCATTGCAAGGCATAACCCTGATAGCCCAATACATCTAAATAAACGCCAATATTTATCAAAGTGTTTATATAACTTGCCCCTGTATCGGTATGAATATGTGCCAAATCAAGAGCCAGTGCTTTCCGTATATTACCTGTTTTAAAATAGTATCTCCCAAAACGACTGGCAATACGTGTTGAAAATTCTTTATAGTGATATTGTTCTGCTACTTCAAAGGCAATTAATGAATAAGAATAGCTCATTTCAATATTGTCAAGGAAGGCAAAAACATCTGACAGTAAAATACAAATTTGGGTAAAATTTTTAAATAATTTTTTATCATACGCTATATGATACGCAGACAGAAGCGCTTTTTGTGCTTTATGTAATTCATCATTGCGCAGATAGATAGCACCGGAAAGTATCAAACTGTCAATATATATATCTTCAAAATAGTAATCGCTGCTTAGACCTAAAGCAATTTCTACATATTGCTGTGCTATGTCTATTGTGCCGACCCTATAAGATTTGTAAGCGATGTCATAGGCACGCCGCGTACGAATTTTATAGGATTTTGCTTTTTTAAATTTTGTCAATAACTGATCAATGGACAAATCAGATGCTTTTTGTAACATTATTTACTCCGTTGTTCCGATAGTGTACTTTGTTGTGTTTGATGTAACAGTATTCACCTTAGTGCCAATCTTTCGGTTCTTCGATGGCTACGCAAATTTTGGATATTCTAAAGACATTAACGATTTTTGTTCTGTACTTGGGGAAATTCATTCTTAATGTCACTATATATATATTCCCTCTCACATAACAAGCACGATGATATTACTCACCGTGCTTGTTGTTTATTTCTTTTGCTTTGATTTTTATTCCATTATAACATTACGGCTGATGCTGCCTGTGTGCGTGTCGAGTATCACCACATAATAACCCTTGCTCATGCCGCTCATATCAAAATCACTGCTGCTTTGACCTTGCTCTATGGTTTGGCTCAATACTGTTTTGCCGCGTATATCCGTGATGCGTATGCCTTTGACCGATTGTGAATATGCGCCATAATGCAAAATCACATGATTATTATGCACTGTCACGCTCATACCGGAATTATCATCCTCGCTTATGCCGCTTGGTGATTGTGTGGTAAAACTCCATACATCTGACCAAGGTCCATAACCTGCTCGATTTTTACCCCGTACTCGCCAAAAATATTCTGTCCCTTGCTGTAAATTACTTAATTGTATTTCTCTTTTTGCTATCATGCTGTCGCGCAATGCTGTCATGGTAAAAGCATTATCGGATGCCACATGAACATCAAAACTGTCAGCTTCCGTTGTAGGATTCCACAAAAGAGATACTGTCACCGGACGATTAATTTCTTTATTGGCAGGTTGGCGCAATGTTACTTTACTTGGATAGACTGTCACCGTAGAAAATGAACGTATTTCTGACCAAGGACTCCGTACACCGAATAATCTGCTCTGCACTCGCCAATAATAGGTTGAGTTATTATCAAGGGTGGGAAAAAATGTACTTGTTGTTGTTATGCTGCTATCTTGATAGAATATCGTTGAAAAATCAGATGTTTTAGAAACCTGCACATGATACAAGGCAGACTTTTTATCGGCATTCCACGAAACACCCATATCAATAAGAGGTAGTTGTTGAGCATTATCGGCAGGAACTTTCAATAATGGTTTCTCAAGAATAACTGTTGGTACTACGGTACGAAATAAACCACCATAAATGGAGGAAGTATAGAGATAAGAGTGAACATCAACAACTGCTGTTAATAACATAGGACTCGCAATCTGTGGCGGTGTTCCGGCTTGCTCCCATGTGGTTTTACCTGCGGGTAGTATATATAAACCATCAGTCACAGCATAAGCATTATCTATTTGATTGATTGCGACATCGAAAATAAATTTTTTATCTAACCAGCCATCATTTCTCGCAGGTACAAAATAATTATCTTTGGTATCCAAAGCAAAAACACCTGATTGGGTACCACAATAGACACGTGAAGAGTAAGGGGAAGATCGTAAGAAAAGGAAATAAGCATATTCAACGGTCACTTCATTTAAATAAGTTTCTTTTATTATCTCAAAGGGTATTGAATATGTCTTTAAGTTATCCTTTGAATAAGCAATTGACGCACTTGTCATCATCTTCATTACAAAAGTTTTTTGTAATGGCACATAAATAGTGTTATAAATAGTCTTTGCCAAAAGATTCTTTTTTACAAAAGGTCCTGCACCCTTTTCTCCGGCAGAGTAATGGTTTGAGGCATTAAATAAATAGACCGTATCATTGATATGTATAATTCCACTAATCGTTCTTATATCCGTAAGATTAACATTATACCATCGTCCATTGTCTTTGTCTTTTCTATAGATCCTATCATTATTAATAGCAAATACTTTACCATCATCTAAACAAAACACTTTGGTTACACAAGGTCGAAAAAAACCGCTATCCTCCCTTTTCCATTCAAGCCCTGCCGTGGTACTGGAATATAAACCATTCATAGTGGAAGCATATATAATATTTCTTTGATCATCACTGACTATATGAGTAATGACAGGATAATTGAAAGGTAAATGAACCTTCTCTAAAAGGAAGCGTTCTTTAAGAGGGATTATGTAACTTATCGCCGTTTATGGTTGGATACTTTTTT
>JAFLBY010000010.1 GCA_017302855.1 Candidatus Kapaibacterium sp. | reverse complement strand
CATGTGATGAGTTTCCAAATAGAAGCCGTTAACAAAGTTTGAATTGAGATTTATGCCGCACTCCTCACATGTAAATTGTTGTTTTATTCTATAGTTTCTACTGGTTTCATCCCAATCATGAGTGTAGCCCCAAAAGTTTGTCGGAATAGATTTTGGTAAATCGTTGTCACTGAAATTTCCTTCATGAATACAATTAAGAATTACTTCTTGTTTATATTCAGAAGTTTTCATTCTGCTTCTTACCATAGGACGTTGTATCTTAACGCAGTTCTCACAAATTTCAAGTTCTTTTGTTTTACCATCAATATCTTCCATCCTAACAGTTTCATTCGAGAAAACATATTTACCATTAAAATCTTTCACTCGTTTTTTTTGCTCTATTGTTTCACAGTTTGCAATATGAAATTTCGGAACAATAGTTCTCCAGTTATTCTGTTGAGCTGTTATCCTACTATAGCCGGATTCAATGTAAAGAAATCCTTTATGTCTATTACCTTTATCATCAATAAAGTAAATTCCTTCATTCCTTAACTCGACATTCTTTTCAAGTTCTGTACTCGTAAATGTTTCAGTAATTGGTTTGAATGTGGATTTGACAAAGTCGGAATCAACACCTAATTGGTTCTTTACAAAAAATTTAAGATCAGAGAAATCGTAAATCATTTTATTTACTAATTTGTTTTATGGCTTCTTCGACAATTTTATCACTCGTTGTTACAATTCTAAATTCTACTCGCCTACATTTAAGATCATCCGGTGGTTGGTTTGAATACTCTGTTAGGTTCCCATCTACATCTAAGGTTCTTCCGAATGAAAGTCCGTTTGCAGTTAACCAAAATCGTAACTTGTTTTGTTCTGCATTTTCTAATTCTTTATAGTAATCAAGATTCAGAAGAAATTTCATAACATTTCTTGTACGATCTTGAGATAACTGTAAGTTATAGATATAATCACCTTGAATATCTGTATGCCCTTCAATTCTAACTTCTGCAATCTTGTCTATATATTTTGGTTTCATCAGAATATTTAAGTACCTTGGAAAGAAATCTGTCAATACTGTCTGAAACTCTGACTTCAAATTACTTTTATTGTAATCGAATAAAACACTTTCATTAACAAATTTAATGGACAGGTCTTTATCCAACACAGCATTCCATTTCTCTTTTCTAAAATCATCATTAAACTCTGTTTGTAAATCCTTAAGTAAATCAATTTTTGTTTCTTTAAAATCCTCAAAGATTTTATCACGCTCAGCTTGTTTACTTTTTACATCAATCATGTATGAAATGGATATAAAAAGAAAAATAACCATTAGTACAGTCATTAAATCAGCAAGGGGTATCCAGTAATTGTCTTTTTTACTTGAAGCCATAGATTATAACTTACGTTCGTTAATAACTTCGATTGTTTTCTTTTGATACTGTAGTACCATCGCTTGAAGAACTTTATCCAAACTCATAAAACTCTCGCTAAGGCGTTTTTTAAATTCATTATCCAGTTTGGTAACATCCGCTGCAAGTTTCTCATTACCTTTGGCAATTATTGAAACTCCTTCACTCATTTTATTCTCGATATCTTTCCAGAATTCCTTATTTGTATCTTTTATTGTTTCAATTTCCTTTAATTTTTCTAGAAGTTGTGTGATGGATTCTTGAAAACGTTTCTCTTTTTTCATATAATTAGCAAGTTCCGTACTCGATGTTTCAACGCTCTTGGTCGCCTTATGTAAGTTGTCAATTGCGGAAGTGAATTTTCTATCCTCAACTAGAACTGCTTGTAGCTCTGTAATCATTTTTCCTAATGAAGAATTACTACTAGTAAGTGATTCTGTGTTTCTCGAAATTTCTTGAATATTCTTTGAAGTAAGTTCAAGGTTCGATGTAACCTGATTAAATTGGCTGATAAGTATTGTAACTTGTTCTTTATTTGTTCGTTGCCAATCGTTAAGATTTTTGACACTATTGTTTAACTCTTCAAAGTTCTCTTTTACTAAACGCTGAATAAGTTCATTCATTTGAGAGTTAAAGTCTGTGATTACTTTTTCCATAGCTTCAACCAATGCTTTCGTGTTGTTTTCTGTCAGAAGTTTTGTGAACTCGTCAAACTTAGTTTTTATGATTTCATTATTCTTATTCATTGTGTCAACAATGAATGTTGAATTAGTAGAAATTAGTTTTGCATACTCATTCTGTTCAGCTCGTAGTTTTTGAATCTGCGTCAATAGACTGGTTTCATTATCACCTCCAAGCGCGGATTGAATTTTTGAAAGTTTATCTGTCTGCTCAGTCATTTGGTTTTTCATTTTAGCAAATTGAGTTGCCAAACTTTCATCTGCATCACCAATAAGAGAATTGTTCAGTATTCTGAAATTATCTGAATTCTCCTGAGATGATTTTTTTGTTATATCAATTAATACATTTAAGGATTTTAATTCATCGTTTGTTATCCCTTTATCTTTATCATATTTCCATTGAATACGTTCTAACCGTTTCTGAAAATATAAAAGTCCTAAAACTCCAGCAATAGAGGCAATAAAGGCAGTTTTTAATCCTTCCAATAGAACTGGAATACTTTGATTCATATTATCGGTGTCGAAAAAGTAAAGTCCATATGCTATTCCCATGAATGTTCCTAAAATTCCAAGTGTTGGAAATACTTGTGGAATAGATTCAAGAAGGTATGGATTGATTTTATCCGGTGTTCGTTTTGCTTTTCTTAAGTAGTATTCGCTGTAGATGAACGACACAATTAGTAGTCCATAAGGAATATATTCTATTTCTAGTTTCATTGTTTTGTATTTTTCCGTTAGTTTGTTGTCAAAGTTAAATTTCTTGCACTATCGTTTAAAGCAATCAAAGTTGTCCAAACGTTGCCCCCAATGTTCTATGGCATGGCGCAGTGGGGGATTGAGTTTCGTTGATTTTCAATTCGGAGCATTAAACTGTCAGCCAAGAACTCAATGTGAATAGAAGCACAAGTTATAATATCACTCTCTATTGCGCCGAAACTCTGTATCCATTGCAAAAATACAAAAGCGTGATGAAGTAATAATCAGTTAAATGAACCCTACAGCCCGTCACATTGTACAAGATAAGGGCAAAAATACAAAAAATTTACTCTCATTGATAGAGTGGGAAGTAAATTATACTCTCGTTCAATTGTAAGAGGTTTGTTAACAGTTCTTGTCATTATAGCAACTAATAGAAGCAAATTACCGCAGTTACTCAATGCAAGCATAGTTTGTCAATAAAGTCCTTTTGTAAATCTATAGACCTATGCCTCCCTTCTTGACGCAATCGTCATCTCTCCTACAAAAATTGGCTGTACAATCAAAACGTTAGGGGAGGGGAAAGTGCTGTTTTTCTTAATGTCTGTTAGTGATTGGTGCTCTTTGGTCTTATCGGAATCCAAATTTCTTCTTCTGATGTCGGGTCATTGTTTTTGTATTTTTCGCTCAATACCTCAAAGTGCGGTCTATCGTCCAATATGTAGTCCGAACTTGGTAACCATGTCCCAAAAATATATTGAAAAATTGACTTATCCGTATTTAAACCTTTGTAATCAAAAACCGCATAAAGCCCGCTTTGTAAAAGAATAGTTTCCATTTCATTTGGCACATTATCAAAGTCCGCAACCTCAACTGCCGCCCAACGTTCAAATTCGTTTGTCGGTTTGAAGTCTGCAAAATATGTTGATTCGTAAATTGCTAAGGAAATAAGGTCATTTGTCAAGATATTTGTTATTTCTTTTTTTCTTGGCATAAAACTTCTCCAAAGCTCTCCAACTTTATAGTCAGCAAGTGACATTGCAAGACTTTGTCCGACCAATTTTTTTTCTGATAATGTCTGTATTCTTGGTTCCATTATTCAATTATATTATACTTACCACTAATTCTTGTTTCGTTTGTTATTTCTTCAAAACTACAAAAAATTGGCTAACTATCCAAAAGATATGAAAGAGGAGGGGAAAGTGCTGACGTAGTGACACTTCTCAGAGTGAGATAATAGTGCTATGATGACAAAAAACAGATTGGTGGTTTGCGCTTTGTCGAGAATCGTTCAAGATCTCATGTAATACACTGTGCTTTGATTACTCCGTGAAATATATCCCACTTATAAAATGGAAACAAAGTTATTTTTGGAGTTTATAGTATTTCTAATGCTTTCCAATAAAAAAGTCAATCATGGAATCTCTATACTTATCTAAATGTGGGTTTAATTCTGTGACTCAATATAATGTTTAAGCTCAATGTTCATTTTTTTAAATCCTTCGGGTGCTGTTTTCATCATCGGCAATTGTCGAAACATTTGTGATAAAACTCCTCGATATTCTTCTCTGTTTGTAAGAAGTGTTCTACCATTTCCAAGATCATTGAGTTCAAAAAAGTGTTCTCCGTCAAAAATTCGTGGTAACCCCGTTTTTGCAATCCAAGCAAATGCCTTTCTTTCTTGCCAGTATGAAATATTCGGCTTAAATTCATAGGGATCGGATCCTGATACAGCAAGTTTTAAATGAAGTTTTCCATTTGGCTCTACCTTACCACCTATGTACATCAATTGCGAATTCCAATTTTTGTAATTTTCAAAATCAATAATTGTTTCCCAGACTTTATCTGTTGATGCATTAATTTCAATATCGTCGCGAATTTCAAAGCTGGTTCTACTTAAAATTCCGATGCCCACAATGATGATAATCAGAATAATCCACATGTGACGTCCTTTGATGATTGATGAATTGTTGTTATTATTCAACATTATTTTCTCATACTTTGAGTTAATACTTTAATTTATCCTTTGTAAGGTTCTAATTTTCCCATTTCACCCCTCGAAAAACGGCGTTGTGTTTCTGCCATTTGCTCAGCAGTTGTCATAACAAATGGACCGCCATAGGTAATTGGTTCATTGTGTGGTGTTCCGGTTGCGAACATACATTCCAGCCCTTCGTCTGAAGCATTGATAGTTACTTTATTTCCCTCTAATGAATAATGTACTAAAGTTTGGGCTTGAATAGTTTCTCCTTCGCTTTGTCCTTTACCATTAAGTCCGTAAACGAATGCCATTGGCATGGCATCCAAAGAAATAGATTTATTGGGTTGTAAAAAGATGTGAAACAAATTTACAGCAGTAACCATTTTGTAATGTGTTGTCATTTCTTCAAATTCACCATGCACAATTCTAACTTTATAATCATCTGTTATTTTTTCGGGAACTTCATGAGCACTTGCATGCATTGATTTTGGTTCAACAAATCTATTTTTATCTGCATGATTTATCCATATTTGAAATCCATGTGACTCATTACCTGTAACTTTAGGAAATTCATCATGGTGCATACCACTTCCCGCTTGCATAATATGCATTCCACCCGGCTCTATATAGCTGAAATCACCTTGACTATCTCGATTGATAAAGCTCTCTTTACTATCTGGTAACATATAGGTCATCACAGAAATTCCTGCATGAGGATGTGGACCAAAAACAGGTCTTGTCATTCGAAATTCGGTAAATACTAAAAAGGGTTCAATAGGATAGGCATGTGCCATAATATCAACGCCCATTAAACCGGGAAATGCTTGCTTAAACTTGAGATCATGTTTTTTTGAGATTTTTTTGTTCATTGTCTTTTGATATGAAGTTGTTGATAAAAATGTTTTACGAAATGGGATGAGACCTCCCACAGTAAGTAATGATTTTAAGACAAAATTTCGCCTATTCATTGGTATATCTTATTTGTTTGAATGTAAAATGCGATGTTTCAATTCGGGGAATCGTACTAAAGCCGCTATCCAAATTATAGCTTCAATGATAGCGGGTGCAATTATTGATTGACCATGTGATATATGTATTGCTATTGCGCCACCCATATATGCAGCTAATAAGAGTGTTCCAATTATTCCTGTTCGTGGCACTACAAAAAGCATCACGCTCACAAATTCTACTATGCCAATGACTTGAAAAGATTCTGCACTTAGTCCAATTCCTTTCGCCATTTGTAAAGTTTCTTCGCCTCCAAAAAATTTGCTCATGGCGCTACTAATAAAAATGAAGCCGACGATTCCGGCTAAGCTCCAGTTGATGATGTTTGTTGTTTTTGTTGTCATGGTATTAATGTTAAATTGTTAATTGTTAAATACGCAACAATATGGGTAAAATTTTTTAGCCAACATTGCTTTTTACTTGTAGTAAGACCTTTACACAAGTATCTATTTCTTCTTTTGTCAAACCCTTAAGTGAGTCATTGATTGTTTGTTCGGCACATCTCGCCGTAACTTCTCTAAGAGATTTTCCTTTGTCAGTCAGATAAATTCTAAACACTCTTCTATCACTTTCATCATCTCTGCGTTCTACGATACCTTCTCTTTCCAAGATGTCAATGATCCGCGTCACATTTGCTCTATTTCGGTTAGTGCATATCGCCAATTCGCTTTGTTGTAAACCGTCCTTTTGCCATAAATGACTTAACACACTGAATTGTTCAGGTGTTATAGGTAGTTCTTGGTCTTTCATTAATTTGCTCAAATATCTAAACATAGAAGTATGAGCAACTCCAAGAATACGTCCAAATGAATCTTCAAATTTAAATGTTTTTGCCATAACTGTTAAATACGCAACAAAATTAAGAAATTTTTCTTGAATGTCCAAACCTTATGATGTATCTTGTACCAAATACATCAAACTCTTTGGTTCTGTATTAGCGTCATGCATCTACGCATAAAGACCATTGGCAGAAGTGCATTACTTCGCTTTGGTTTGTCCTTGTACAAGAAGTTTGTCCAAATAGGGTCGTTCTTCTTCATAAGTCATATTCATTATTTCAAGACCTATTTTGTCTCGAATTTCAAGCATAGTTGTGATTGCGTTAAACTTTTTTCCGTTTGTTTAGTCTTCGTTTCCATTATAGTTCTTCAATGGTCTTTACAAATTTTCTGTTTTCAACTGCGACTAAGTCATATTTAGTCTGTCCCACGAAAAACGCAGAATAAGCCCAAGTGTTAGTCGGTTTCATTAAATCTTCAAAGTAATATTGTCCGGAAACTTCAAAGTCTAACATCGCAAGTTCAAAAGGGTAAATTTTATACAAGGCTTTCAATATACTTGTGAAAAAGTTGGTTAACTGTTTCGGTACTTTGGGATTTTCTGTCCAAGTTTGATACTCAGCTCCAAATACCTTTTCAATTGCTGCCGTGTAAAAGCAAATGTCAAACCAATTGAATCCAGTTTCGATAGGCTCGTCTTCTCGTATATTGTAAGTCATAAAAGGAATGACATAATTGTCAAGACTAATAAGTCCACGGTGTTGAATATTTTCAATGTCTGCCTGTATTGTCTTAAAGCCTTCGTCAAAAGGTCCCGAAACATTGTTCAGTGTCCAAATAAAGTCAGTGTAAAGTTTTATTGGGTTGTTTTCTATACTTGGGCAAACTTGAATAGAAAGTTCATAGAAGCCACCACATCTTAAATCTTTGTCAAGGAATATGTTTTTTTGTTCGGTCATATTTAATTGTTGGTGTCGTTCTATGATTACGCACATCGTTTTGCCGCTTGCAGAAGGCGGATTTTTACCACAGATGTTGATGCTGAGAACTGAAATTTCCGTATTACAAAACTGTCATAGAAGCACGAAGTCACGCTTTTGGGGTAGGTGTTGTTATGTGTTGCCATCTTCTCCATTTAGATATTTATCAAAATCAAACCTCCCGCCATTAACAACGTCAACAAATTTTTTCACTGATTTATTTATGAGTTCAATTTTATTTGGGTCGTGAATTAAGCCGAATACTTGTCCTTTGCTATCAATTGCAATGTAGTTGCCATCTTCAAGGTCTTTGATTGGGTAGTAAGTCTTGCCATTAACATCAAATTCTCCAAGGTTTGTCAAGTCAAGTTGCTCACAAGTCAAACCAATTATGAGTTTTTCAATTTTTTTATCTACGGCAAACTTACTTTTACTTTTCTTAAATGATGATAAGTCAATTTGAAAGTTCTTGAAGTCCAAAATGTTTTTCTCAATTTCAAAACCTATCCAAAGTCCTTCATGAATTGTAATATTCAATGGATATGTTTGTCCATTTTGTTTAATGAAAATATTCTCCAATTCAAATTGCTTACCTTTGGTCATTGACTTGGCTGATTGCGAAGGGTCAAAGCCGATTGAATAGAAGTGTCCTTTCTTCGCGTGATTTACTGAGAACTTTCTGTAAAGCCCTTTGTCAAGTCCGTCCAATAAAAACTGAAAGTCACTCGGCAACTGCATAAAGACTTGTCGAAAAAAGTCAAAGGCTTTTCCGTCAATTTTCCAACTAGTCTTTTTAAATAGTCCTAACATGGTCGTCTTTTGTTCTATGATTACACACATCGTTTTGCAGCTTGCAGAAGGCGGATTTTTACCACAGATGTTGATGCTGAGAACTGAAATTTCCGTATTACTAAACTGTCATAGAAGCACGAAGTCACGCTTTTGGGGTAGTTGTTGTTATGTGGCTTTTTCCTTGTCATTTTAGTATTGTCGTCCTGTCTTAGATGGATCTTTTAGGTCTATCCAAAAGATATGAATTGGTTCTCCTTCATCTTGTTGCCCATTGTTATTTCTGTCAAGTTGTGCAAATACAAACATGAAGTCATTGTCTGAGTCATACTCTGACTTAAAAATTGAATAATTTTCAGGAATAAGTGCTTTTTGTTTTACACCGTTAATGTCGAACAAGTACAGTCGTCTAAGGTCTTTTAAATTTACAAATCCGTCTTTGTTTGTGTCTTCATTATAAACAGAAACCATAAAGTAATTTCTGAAGATTGGGTTATAGTTTAATGTATCTTTGGAAAATGTCGGATAGTAAAGCGTTCTAACTAAAACTGGTTTCTCAAAAAAGTTTTTTTGCTTATTTTCTTTAATGTCATAATGTGAAATATTCACAAAATTATAGCCGTAAACAGCTTCAAGTCCTGGCATAAGTTTGTTGTTCCAATTATTGCCTTTGTTTACTGCGGTCTCATCGTATTTGTAATGAAAGTTATTTGAACCAATGAAAGTCGAATTGTCCTTTTTGTTCAAATTTACTTTATAAATAGTTGTCAACCGAACGTTTGGAACGCCTGTCAACAAAATGCCACTTGGTCGTGTCTCAATTTTCAAAGAATCGCTGTTTAGTCCGTTTGATTGGTAGTTCTCGGAATTGTCTGAAGTCGTTCTTACCTGAAAACCTTTTTCTTCAAATTTTCCGTTTGAACAACTTGTCATTAAGTAAACAAGTGTCAATGTAAAAATGGTCTCTAAAAATTTCATATTGTCTGTCCTTTTAAAATCTCTCATAATGTTTTGCAGCTTACAGAAGGCGGATTTTTACCACAGATGTTGATGCTGAGAACTGAAATTTCTGTATGACAAAACTGTCATAGAAGCACGAAGTCGCACTTTTTGAAAATGTGCTACATGCCGTTATACTTCTTCTGTTCATTAGTCAAACGTCATTTTATTTCTTTACTCGCATTACTTCTCTGTTTGCAATCTTAATCAAGTTCAAGTCTTTGTCTGGAACAAGTTTTGGAATTGAAAACAATTTTTCGTCAATCACTTCTGTTTTTGTCGTTACCAAGGTCATAGTAACGGTCATCATTCCCTTTGTTGTCTTTACAATTTTTACAGGAAGTGCTTTTGAGATTTTCAAAAAGTCAGCCCAACCGTCATAGACATGTTTTGAAAATAATGCTGGGTCAACTGTTAACTTGGTTGGGTCGTAATAGTAGTCATAGGTTCCGCTCTTCCATTTTACTCTTACTATGCTACAAGAAACTCCACCTACAATTACTGTGGTGTCAAGTTTTTCAATAGTCGGCATTTTACTTGTCATAGTAAATTGAAGGTCTATTGAAGCGTCTGTAACGGTGCAGATGTCCGCAGCGTCCCCGTCTTGCATAGTGTAGATTTTATTTGTCTCTGCTTTGTAAATAGACCATGACTTGGGATTGTTGTTTGTCAGGATGTAATAGTTGCCTTGCTTGTATGATATTTTAATTGTGTCGGAATAAGAACCGTCTTGTTTCATTTTGTCATGAAGCATTTCTTTAGTCATTCCCATTTTTTTCATGTTCTCTGCAAGTTCAAAGTCTGAGATGTAAGAAAGTGTTCCTTCAAATGACTGTCCGTACACAGGTACTGTCCAAAGAATGATGATTGTCATTAGAGTTTTTTTCATAATTATTGTTGTCTGTTTTATTACTAAAGTTTGTATTTGCACTATCTCCAAATAATGGCAGGTAACTCTTGCATTGACACAAAACGTCCTTCCTTTCCCCAAAACTACAAAACTTTGGCTTTCCATACAAATATAGTTGTTCACGTTTGTTTCTGAACACCGATCTTTGTTCTATAAGCTAACAGATGAGTAGTACAAGGGGAACTGCTGTTAGTCGGTGCTTCTTGTTATTATTTAAAGTATTCTTCAATTTTTTGTCTGTGATATTCAACAATCCAGTCATTTCTTTTTATGTAAATGTCACGAATTTTGTCTGCATTGTCGCTCCAAACATCACATCCCCTGTCGTCGTACATGTGAAAGGCTTTGTCGGTTGATGGGTCGAAAAAGAAAATTCTTTGGTCTATACCCGGCTTAAACCCCATTTCTGTATTTGCAATTCCATTCAGAATATTTTTTACGTTAATGTCTTTAACGGGTAGTTTTCCAATTATTATTCTGACTTCATCTTTTTCTAAAACATTATTCCCGTTATCGTCTGTCGTGATGTAGCGAGTATTTACTGTCTCCAATTGATTGTAAAATTTCTTGAACCTGTCAGTCGGAAATTGTTTGTGTAAATAGTCGTTTGAGGCGTTGAAAATATTTTCGCCTTGGTATTCATAAATAAGAATGAAAATGTCGTGTGTCGGTTCAGTAAATATTTCGTTGAAAATTGTCAACGCCCTATCTGTTGACTGATTTATTCTTTCGATAGTCCCATTGTCTTTACCTTCACCAAGTTCAAATCTAATATAAACTTGTCCATCGAGCGTGTATTCCGTGTCTATTTTGGAATAAGGATAAACTCTGTCAAAATATGATTGTAATTCTTGTCTTAACATTTTATCCTTGCTCTATTGATTGTTTAAAATGATGCTTTGCGTCATTCATTTCCCCAAAACTATAAAATTTTGGCTTTCCATCCAAACATAGTTGTTCACATTTGTTTCTGAACACCGATGAGTTGTGCAAGGGTTACATTATCCGCTATACATTGACGATGCTTTTGCTCTATCACGAAACAAGCCATCTGAACACAAGAATAATGTTCCCATTGAGTATAATTATTGCGGATTTTTTTCTTGAGTATGTTCAATTTTTTGTTTTTCTATCATTTTTAATCCATAATTCCGAATAATGGTAATAAGTTCGATAATATCTTTTCCTTGCTCGGTGAGAGTATATTCGGTTTTGGGTGGAATAACCGCATACACCGTTCTTTGTATATACCCATCTTGTTCAAGTTCACGGAGCTGTTGAGTCAGCATTTTGTCGGAGATATGTTTTATATCCTTCCGCAATTCCCCATAGCGCATCACTTTATCTTTTAAACGCCAAAGAATAGGGGCTTTCCAGACACCGCCGATTTGTTCCATGACCAATTGCACGGGATTATAATACACTTTGCCATTGTAGATAAAGTCAGGCATTGTTATAACTCCTTCATTTTTATGATACTTTCCAAAAAGTATGTATCGCACTTTTTGGTTACACTCTTTGCAAAGATAGTAACTATCAGCAATTTTGCAGCATAGAATTTACCATAATTTCACGGAGTCTCTCATGATAAAAGAAGTTCAATCCTATGTGCATTTTCACGGCGCGCCGACCAAAGGAAAAATCCTCATGGTAGCTAGCTCGCCAAGTGTGAGCGCACAGACAGGGTGGCCCATAGGTTTCTGGGCTGCTGAATTAACTCATCCCTTACGTGTTTTTCAAGAAGCCGGCTATGATGTGGAGCTTGTTTCTACGGAAGGTGGCGCATTAATGATGGACAGTTATTCCAATCCCACCGATGCCAGCGGTTATTCGGCGCATGATATTATTTCTTTGGGCTATATGCAGCAAACGTGGTTTCAAGAAATGATTGCCAATACAAAAAAAGTAACGGAGGTCAATCCACAAGACTATGATGCAATCTTTTTGGTCGGTGGGCAAGGTCCTATGTACACTTTTAGAGGCAATAATGATTTGGAAAAATTATTTGTTGCTTTTTATGAAAACGGCAAACCATCAGCTGCGGTATGCCATTCCACTACATTATTATTAGATGCAAAAACATCCGATGGTGAATTATTAGTCAAAGGAAAAATATGGACAGGTTTTGCCGATGCCGAAGAAGAATTTGCCGATCAGGCAGTAGGTATGAAAATTCAACCCTATCGCATTGAAACGGAAGCAAAAAAAATTGAAGGTACGATATTTAAAACGGCGGCACCATTCTCTTCGTATGCAATTCAAGATGGCAATTTAATTACGGGACAACAGCAAAATTCAGGTGCTGCTGCGGCAGAATTATTAGTACAATCATTACAGAAATAATCATTATGAATGCAATACAATGGTTTGAAATTCCCGCGCTGGATTTGGAGCGTGCTTTTGCGTTTTATTCAACAGTGCTCAATGGCAATGTACGTAAAGGGACTTTTGGTTCCGGCGATTTGATTTTATTTAATGTTCCATTTTCCACGGGTGAAGCTGTCGGTGGTTCTATTGTCGTGCGTCCTGATTTAAAGCCAACAACAGATGGGGGAGTATTATATCTTCATGCTTTCGGAACATTATCGGATGCCGTCGGAAAAGTCGAGTCTGCGGGTGGAAAAGTTATCGTTCCCGAAATTAATCTTGGAAAATTTGGGTATGCGTCCATTATTATTGATTCCGAAGGAAATAAAATCGGTCTTTTATCACTTGACCGCTAATATATTGTGGAGTCTTCTTGCCATACTTTGCGCTCAGAGTATGGCAAGAGCGCAAGCAACGGAAGTATATGCCGGCGATGAGCGTTATGGCATTGATCTCATGTGGTATAAATTTATTCGCTATGAGGATGGAAACAATAGTCCTTGGTTATTTTTTAGTCGTAACAGAGCGAATAGTGACTATACAAAATCGCCGACTTTATTCGGTTCGACAAATGCAATTTCCTATAATTTTTCGAATGGTATAGGCATTGTAAGTGTCGCTTCATTTCTTAATGCAGGGGTTATTGCAAAAGCAGGTGTGCAATATGTACACAGCACAGAAAATACATTAATTTTCGGATGGCTTGTTGCGGATATACAAGAAAAAGGCGGCATTGATATGTTTGTACTGCTTCGCTATCAGCCGCAGCTTATGGATAAATGGAAAATATTCAGCCAATGTGAATTATTCCCCGTATATAATCCAAAGACGGATATTCTCAATGCTGTGCAGCGTTTGCGGTTGGGACTACGCCATAATGCCATTGCCGGAGGTATTATGGTAGATTTACAACAAATTGGTAAAGATTTCTCTGCCGTGAGCAGCACCGAAAATATTGGTCTTTTTATACGATATGATTTTTAATTTCTCTGCGATTATCTTATGAATTTTGAGGCGATTTTTAAGAATAATGAACAATGGATTGCCGATAAAGTTGCGAATAATCCACAGTATTTTGAAGAATTGGCACATGGACAAAAACCAGAGTTTCTCTATATTGGATGTTCTGACAGCCGTGTGACTGCCGAAGATTTAATGGGATTGAAACCCGGAGAAATATTTGTCCATCGTAATATTGCCAATCAGGTGATACCGACCGATTGTAATAGTAATGCCGTCATTCAATATGCTGTTGAATATTTGAAAGTGCAGCATATTATTGTGTGCGGTCATTATGAATGTGGTGGTGTGAAAGCTGCATTACATCCGAGCGATATGGGGCAATTAAATAATTGGTTGCAGACATTGCGTGATGTGCGACGATTGCATTATGAAGAATTGCAAAGCATTGCCGATGAAAAACAACGTTTCGACCGATTGGTGGAATTAAATGTCTATGAGCAATGTATGAATATTATTAAAATTGATCATGTCCAAAAATCATGGTATAAAACAGGATTTCCTAAAGTGCATGGATGGATTTTTGATGTACGTACAGGAAAATTACGTGATTTAGGTTTATCAATGGAAAAAGAATTTATGAAAATTCGTGAAATTTATGATGTAAAACCTTTACTCTCATGATAGTACGTACAGTGTTTAATCCCATTGCCGTCATGCGTTATATGCGTGTTGAGCTTTTCGTTTCGACGGTAGTTTCTCTTGCGGTCTATTTTTTGTCGCAGAATAATGCGTCGGGCATAGTGGCTTTACCTTTTTCATTAACCGCTATTGTTGGCAGTGCGCTTGCAATTTTTATTGCTTTTCGTAATAATACTGCTTACAGCCGTTGGTGGGAAGCACGCACACAATGGGGCACTATTGTCAATAATAGCCGCATTATTGCAAGACAAGTTATTGCTAATACGGCGAATGCTGTTGCCATCGGGAAAATATCTCAACAACAATGCGATGATTATACACGTGAAGTGATAGTACGTCAAATTGCTTTTGCCCATGCTCTACGTTTACATTTACGGCAGCAAGATTCATGGAATGAAGTTTCCGCATTTCTCCCCGAACAAGAATATCGTGAACTTTTACACAAAACAAATAAACCGAATTATATTCTACAAAAACAAGGGGAAAAAATAAAAGAAGGTATAAGAACAGAATATCTCGGGGCTTTTGATATGATAAGTATTGAACCGGCAATAGCGGGGATTGTGGTTGCGCAAGGTTCATGCGAAAGAATTAAATATACGCCTCTATTGCGTCAGTATCATTTTTTTACGCGATTATTTTTATTGGTATTTATGGTATTATTGCCATTGACTCTTATCGGTGATTTTACAAAAATGGATATGCCATTATTTATGGTACCAATCAGTATTCTTATATCATTTGTGTTTGGTGTGATGAGTAAAGTTGGTGAGGTCAATGAAAATCCTTTTGAAAATACTATTACCGATGTTCCAATGACATCACTTTGCCATACCATTGAATATGATATGAAGGAAATGCTTGGCGACACAATCACCCGCACTACCGTGCCGCATCATGGATTTATCTATTGAGTATGTTAGCAAAAAATCGTATAGAAGCATTCAGCGATGGAGTCATTGCCATTATTATCACCATTATGGTATTTGATTTAAAAATTCAGGATATTCCCGAGCCTTTTGCTGCTACGGCATTGCGTGATATTGCCCTTTCTCTTTTACCGAAGTTATTGTCCTATACGCTGAGTTTTCTCGTGATTGCTATTATGTGGTTGAATCATCACGCACTTTTTGATAAAATTCCCCATACGGACAGTGCGCTTATTTGGTATAATATGGCTTTATTATTTACGATGTCGCTTATTCCTTTGCCGACGGCATTTATGGCACAGCATCCGACAATGTATCCGGCGGTGATGTTTTACGGCATTGTCATGTTTCTCAATGCTTTGGTGTTTTTACTATTGCGGCGTTATGTGGAAATTCATGCAAAGCTCTTGCCCTATAGTCCGCATATTCATCGCACGAATGCACTCGCATCGCTGTTTTATTTTTTATCCATTCCCTTAGCATATATTTCTGTTTTTCTTTCATTTGTTATTTTTGCCTTCATACCGATATGGTATTTTATGCCGGATAGGCAAAAAAAACGCTCCGGCTGAGGCGATTCGCTATTGTTAATGGATAATGGCGACATAGTTATATCATTTTTTTTCAATTATTTATTCAAGACACAGTATTTTCACTATTACTGTTATCTTGTAAAAAGAAAGGCATAGTATGAATATTGCAATTATTGGTACAGGAAATGTTGGCGGTGCGCTTGCGACATCATGGGCTAAAGCGGGTCACACTATTTTTCTTGGTGTTCAGAATACCGAGCAATTCAAGGGCATGGATTTATTGCATAATCCCAATACGAAGGCGGTATCGGTTGCGGAAGCCATTGCCCAAGCTGAGACTATACTCATAGCAACGCCGCCGACGGCAATTTTCGATATTATTGAGCAAAGTGGCAATTTGAGCGGGAAATATTGCATTGATGCAACGAATGCAGTGCGTCAGAAGCCGGAACCCTATAGTACGGTGTATCATTATTTGGCGGCAAAAACGGAAGCGGCAATAGTGAAATGCTTTAATTCTACGGGTTTTGAAAATATGAGTAATCCGCGCTATGACACCGTGACTCTTGATATGTTTATGGCGGGTGACAGCGATGCAGCCAAAGCTGTGGCAACACAGTTAGCAAAGGATGCAGGCTTTGAGCAATGTTATGATTTTGGTAAAGGCGATAAAGTGGAATTATTGGAATGTTTTGCTTTATCATGGATTAATCTTGCCATAATGCAGGGATATGGTCGCTCAATAGGATTTAAAGTTGTGAAACGGTAAAAAATATATAATCCGTAAATAAACATACAAACAATCGAAAAATTCCCCTCGATGAGGGGAATTTTTGAAATTCAATCCCGTCGGGATGACAGGTTTATAGAATTATGATGTTTGTTTTTTTGCCCCATCCCGTCCTTCCCCGCGGGGAAGGCATAATAAAATTCTCCCCGTCGGGGAGAAAAAAAGAGGGGCATAATCTCAATCAAAATATTCATCCACCCCGTCAGACTGCGTCTGCCACCCCTCAATGAGGGGAATTTTTGAAATTCAATCCCGTCGGGATGACAGGTTTATAGAATTATGATGTTCATTTTTTGCCCCATCCTTTCCTTCCCCCGTGGGGAAGGCATAATAAAATTCTCCCCGTCGGGGAGAAAAAAAGAGGGGCAAAATCTGCTTTGCTAAATAATCGGCGCATTCATGATATGAATATTCTTTGATATATATGATGGTTAGTAAGTACTCAATCATAGATACGGGTCACCATTACTTATATCTACACCATAGATCGTGAGGATTTTCTCCAACTCTTTTTTTAATTTATCTAAGAAGTAAAATTTTTGGCCTTGAGAAACTATATTCTCAATTTTTAATGAAAAATAGAGATCTGTTAAAAAATCTTTATCATCTGGGCGAACTTGGTTAATGTTCTGACAATTATACTTTGATTGCAATAATTTACGAAGGAAAACTATATTTTTATCTTCGGAAAGTCGTAATTCACTGACAATATCCTTTGGCTGAATTGCTTTGTGAAAGTTATCCCATGTATAAAATACAGAAGCAAAGTTTTCTCTCTCTTCATCAGACATTTCATTACGTAATAGTGAAATGAACTGTTCTTTTTTAGCAAGATCAGTGTTTGAATCTTCTTTCTCAATTCTTCTATTAATCATAGTTTGTACGTGGGGAAGAACAATATTATCATTACCTTCGTGATACACTTCATAGACATCTAAAACCTCAACAGGTAGTGCGTTTACTGCGTTTTCATAGGAAGTTAGTATCTTGTCTTTTTTATTTTGAATTAAGTTGTTAATTAATAAAACTGATAGTATTCTTGTGCTCTCCAAGATTACATACTTTTGGTAAAGTCCAACTTGTAAAAATTTGAGAAATTCATCAGTAATCCTATCGATTGACTCTTTTTCCAGTTCGCCATATTCAAAAGAAACTAATTTATCCCATATATCTTCATGTAATAGTTTTGTTTTTGAATGATTCTGTATTTCTCTATTCAAACTTTCTTTGTCAAGATAACCAATCAAGATATATTGGTAAATTGAATCATAAAAAAAATAGTGATGAATGTAATTCTGCAAATAATTACGACATATTTCATCTGCATAATCAAAATTGTGGTTTTTACCAAGACCATCCGCAACGTGTTGTTGTATTGCTTTCTGAGTTTCAGAAATTTTCTTTGTTGGTGTAGTGTTTAGTCTTCTGCTTCTCATAAAACTGAACGATATAGAGCTTAAATTTTTACTGTGTCCCGCATCATCCATCGTCAGCTTACCTTGTTTTGTCTCTATACTTAGTATTAATGTGAGAAGAATAATACTTTTAAATGAAGTATCATTATCATTGCTTTTATCAATATAGCTGTAAATATATAACAAACAATCAACAAAGTATAGTAAAGTTCTTACATTATTGAGATTGTATTCTTTAAATAAATCTATAATATATGATTCATACTCCTTTAGGAAATCAACTTTTACTGAAATGTTTTCAAGGTTTTTATAGATTGAGCTAAATACTTCATCGTAGTTAGGTTTGAAGTGATATGTAAAACGAATCAGTTTTTCTTTATTTTTTTTATAGCTATCTTCTGAATTAATCGACGATTCATTAACTAAAACAATAATCTTTATCTGCGTTCTTTGTATGATGCTGTCTAAATAACTAAACAGTTGTTCGTATTTAAGTTCTGTTCTCTCAAGATCATCAATACATAGAACAACGTTATTACATTTTCTTTCTCTTATGTAGTAATCTATACAATATATTCCAATATTTTTTACTAATGAAATTATGAGTCGTTGATTTTCTTTTAACGAAGAATTGTTTGATTGTGTGATTTTTTTTGTTGGCCCACTAAAGGACTTTAAAAATTTTTTATGTTCGGTGTCTTGATTGATGTTTAATAAAAGTGCTTCAAGAAGTTTTGACTCAAAGACCTCCATGTTTTCAATGCCGCCAACAGAAACATAAATTGGTATTGACTTTCGTTCTTTAATTTTTTCAGTAATCGTATTATACCAAAAGAATGTTTTGCCACTGCCCCAGTCACCATTAATTGCGATTGCATAATTTTGAAACTTGTTCTCAAGGAAATTAGTGGTAACTTTCAATAATTGCTCTATATTCATATAGCTTCCCATCAGTAAATCATTAAATTACAATTCCAACCCATCTCCTCACACTCCTTCCACTATGCGGATTTCCTCGTCGGTTAGCTCATATAATTCATAGACCAAGCGGTTGATCTTGTCATCGGTGTGGCTGATGCGGGCTTGTATCTGCTCTAATTTCTCACCGCTCGCTCCTTCCTTCGTTTTGTGTAAGTCTAACATCGTTTGAACGAGGTCATAAGCTATTTTATGTTGATTCTCATTAGGTATAATTACAGGCAAATCTAGAATTTGAACCCCTTTTATTTTAGGAAACGTCTCTTTTCTATCTGATAATGTGTTTGAAAAGTAAAAATACATTAATTTTGATACTATAATCATTAAAATGTATCTTGCTGATAATATGTTATCTTTCAAGATTACATTGTATATTGATTGATCCGTGTAGAATTGTTCGGTATCTATACTTGCATATATTCTCTCTTTACCCATTACTTGCCGAATTAGAATTTTTTCCTGTGATAAGAAGATAGTTTCATCTCTAAATGCTTGATTTGTATATAAACTTTCTAAATCTTTGTCATAACAAACCCACAAATTCTTATTGATAATTAAATATGGTCTTACACTAGATCCTTGGATATATTTTTTATATCTTTCATCTTTTTTATACTCTGCAATGAATTCTCCTCTAACTTTCATACCTGCTTTGACATCACAATATTCAGATATTCTATTTTTGTTTATGCTAATTTTATTGATTAAATCTGTGAGGTTGTTATCCAATCCTGTATTAAAAACCATACCTTTTAAGCTTTTGATTAACTCTTGGTCAATATGCCTATAATCTTGGTTAATATTGGCTTTTTTATCACCTTGAATCTCTTTGATTTTTATTAAATTATTCTGAATATATGGTTTCTTAAGAATTATAATTGATGTGTCAACTGCGGCATTGTCGAATACTCCACTCTTCATGTTTAATATTGTAACAATCGAAGTTTCATCAAGAAGGTAGTTCCTTAATTTTTCGTAATATGTATTTGTTAATATTCCATTAGGTATAATATATCCAAAATTTGACTCAGATTTCAGAATCTTTATTCCTTGCTCAATAAAAAATGAAAAAGCATCAGGTTGGTATGATGCTGTCTTATAATTATTGGTTAGATAATTCTTTATCAATCCGTCAATAGACTGACTCCTAACATACGGCGGATTACCGATAACCGCATCGAAGCCACCTTTTTTAAAAATAGCGGGGAAGGAATGTTTCCAATTGAAAGGGCGAATCTGTGATTGAATGGTATTATGTTGTTCTTCGGGGAACATATCATAATAATCCACATCCACCAAAGAATTACCATGTTTAATATTGTCGGATAATTTGGGCAAAATAGCATTTCTATAACCGATAGTGATGGATGGCTCTTCGGCAATAGTTTCCAATATTTTAATATAGAGCGACATTTGCGTGACTTCGGTTGCTTGTCTGTCCAAATCCACACCAAAGAGATTATTTTTAGCAATGCGTCCTTTTTGTTCGGCTGTGAGCCGGACTTTATTGTATGAATCGCGAAAAGCAAGCTCAATAAATGATTTACCGGATTTTTCTTTCCATTCATCGGGGTGCTGCTCAAAGTATTGTTCATGCCAGGCTATGAGTGCATCGAATGCGCCGAGCAAAAAAGACCCCGAGCCACAAGCAGGATCGCAAATAGTCAGCGCCGCAACTTCTTTTGGATGATTGCATTGGGCTAATAATGTGCCAACGGTATTATTGACAATATATTCGACAATGTATTGAGGCGTATAATAGACACCTCCGGCTTTGCGCACATCGGGTTTGGTTTCGACGATGGCACTGCGCCCTTGCAAAATAATTTCATCGCCCAAAAAACGCTCATAAATAGTGCCGAGAACTTCCACGGGAATTTCATCGAAACGATATGGCGATTCATCGGGCAATAATTCCTTCACTATGGGCTTAAAATCCAAATCATGTATGGTGATGGATTCGCTCAATGGATGGGCATTAAAAATAAGTCCATTATAGGTATGGGAAAATGTTTGGCATAATTCCACAAATGTTTTGTAGGCATGTTTTTTTGTGTCGGCTATGGTGCGCAAATGGTCTTTGTCTTCGATGGAGCGATCTTGGAGAATCCTTAAAAACACCAAACGGTCTAAAATTCTTTGCACTGCTTCTGCAAGTTCATTGCTGCTGTGAAATGTATTGACAAGCGCGGCTTTTTCTGCAAGTACTTTTCTCCATTCTGCTAATTGTTTTAAAAATACTCTGTCCACGCGATCTTGGTCTTTGACTTTAGCCAATTGTAATAATTGCGCAAGCGAACCGCCGACGACGGATTCATAGCCGAAATGGAGCAAGAGTTCCTCGGCGCGGTCAGGATATTGTTCAAAAGTCATATCCAATTGTTTTATGATGCCGTCTTTGGGTTTATTTTTATCGGGTTGATTGACGCATTTGAAGGGGCGGAACTCCTCAAAATCGGTGAGCACCACAAGCGGCACATTACCAGACCAACAATAGGATTTTGCCTGAAAAATATGTTCGCTATTTTTCATGAGGTCTTCGGACGGTTTTTTTGCTTCGACAAAAAATGCCGTTTTATTTTGCACTAAAAATCTGTAATCGGGTTTTTTGTTGTTCCTATCTCTTGTCTCTACTTGCACTTGGCGTATGTCGGCAGTATTCCATCCGAGAATATTCCAAAATTCATCAATATAACTTTTGCGTACTTGCGATTCATTGAGTGATTTATAATTGTAGGAACGGAATTGCTGTGCTAATGCAGCAAGGGCATCTTTTGTTTGTGCTAAGTTGTTCATGGTTTTTTCACGGAATAAATAATTATAAGCAGCGTAGTGACAGATGCGACGCTGCTGCAAACTTACAGAAAATGCGTGAATTATGAGAAAGTTAATGCTTCGTCATTCCTTAACCCTCTAAGGTTTTCAAAACCTTTTAGGTTTGTGATATATCATCCACCTCGTTCATATTTCGGTTTCGTTTTTTGCCCCATCCCGTCCTTCCCCGCGGGGAAGGCGATGGAATAATCCCACAGTATATCAAAACAAATCGTTTGTACCGAAAACGTGGCTTTTTATCTCAACTTTTTCCCTTTTTTGCCAAAAAACGCCATTTTTTTGCCAATTGAGCCGATTACGAGGGGTCTTGAAGCGCCTACGAGGGGTCTTGAAGCGCCTACGAGGGGTCTTGAAGCGCCTACGAGGGGTCTTGAAGCGACTACGAGGGCTCTTGAAGCGAATACGAGGGCTCTTGAAGCGACTACGAGGGGTCTTGAAGCGACTACGAGGGGTCTTGAAGCACTTCAATCGGGGTCGTCATCGCTTCAATCGGGGTCGTCATCGCTTCAATCGGGGTCGTCATCGGCTCAATCGGGGTCGTTTTCTGCTCAATCGGGTTGGTTTTCTGCTCGGTCGAGTTGGTTTTCTGCTCGGTCGAGTTAGTCGTCGGCTCGATTGGTTTGGTCGTCGGCTCGGTCGAGTTGGTCGTCGGCTCGGGCGGTTTGGTCGTCGGCTCGGGCGGGTTGGTCGTTGGCTCATTTGCGGTCATTGTCAGTACAGGATGGGATGGATTGTATAATTATCAGGATATAATTTTATCTGCATTCTCGGAAATAATTGCAGGATGAATTATAATTAAAACATCCTGCATGGGATGAGATTATAATAAAATATCATGTTCGTTTTTTTTTGCCCCATCCCGTCCTTCCCCGCGGGGAAGGCATAATAAAATTCTCCCCGTCGGGGAGAAAAAAAGAGGGGCAAAATCTCAATCAATTCATTCATACACCCCGTCCTGCGGACAAGCCTCCGATGGATGGGATGAAACGCAAGAGCGGATTAAATCCCGAAGGGATTACACGTTTATAGAATTATGATATGCCCCATCCCGTCCTTCCCCGTGGGGAAGGCATATTGAAAACTTTATAGGTTTGTAATATTGATTGAGTAAGAAGTAAAAAAAAATCCTCTGCTCTCGGAAAAAAGCAGAGGATGAACATAAGAAAGATGTATTTTTTTAGAAATTGACAGCTTCGCCCCATGCGCCGGCTGCGGCTTCCATCACGGCTTCCGATAAAGTCGGGTGAGCGTGAATTGTTTTGAAAATGGCAGGACCCGTTGCTTCGAGTTCGCGTGCCAATCCTAATTCTGCAATCATTTCCGTTACATCGGGACCAATCATGTGTGCGCCGAGTAATTCACCGTATTTGGCATCGAAAATTAATTTGACGAAGCCATTTGTTTTACCAATGCCATGGGCTTTACCATTGGCGGTGAAGGGGAATTTACCGACTTTGATTTCATATCCGGCTTCACGTGCTTTTGCTTCGGTTAATCCGATGCTTGCCACTTGCGGTTGGCAATATGTACAGCCGGGGATATTTTTATAGTTGACGCCATCGGTATGATGACCTGCAAGAAATTCTGCACAAACCAAACCTTCGGCAGATGCTTTATGCGCTAACCATGGCGGACCTGCCACATCGCCGATAGCAAAAATGCCTTCGACATTGGTGCGGAGATATTTGTCCACTTTAATCCAACCGCGTTCCATGGCAATGCCAAGTTCTTCAAGTCCTATGCCTTCGATATTGCCTTGCACGCCGATAGCATTGAGGGCTATATCTGCTTTGAGTGTTTCTTGTGAGCCGTCTTTTTTCTGTACGACGATTTCCACACCTTCGCCAACGGTTTTAGCGGAAAGTACACGCGCTTCGGTAATCAGGTTCATGCCTGCTTTTTTGAAATTGCGTTCCAATTCTTTGGAAACTTCAATATCTTCGACCGGAACAATATTGGGCATCATTTCCACGATAGTGACGGCAGTGCCGAAAGCATTATAGAAATAAGCAAACTCCACGCCGATAGCACCTGCGCCCATGATGATCATGTTTTTCGGAATCTCTTGTTGAATCATTGCTTCGGAGCTTGTGAGGACGCGTTTTCTGTCAACTTCAATACCGGGAATCATGCGGGGACGTGCGCCCGTAGCGATAATCACATTATTGCATTCGATGGTGTCGGTGACATTGCCGTTTGCATCGCGCACTTCGATTTTTTTGGCAGATTTCACCACACCGTGACCTTTGACGGAACGCACTTTATATTTTTTGAATAAGAAATTGATACCGTTTGACATACGGTCGGCTACATCGCGACTGCGTTTGATGACTTGCGGGAAATTGACATTTACTTCGGGCAAACCGAAACCATATTCATCGGCATGTTTAAGGAAGTTGGCATATTCGCCGCTTTTAAGAAGTGCTTTGCTGGGAATACAACCCCAGTTCAAACATACACCGCCGAGTTTATCTTTTTCGACACAAATGACATCTTTGCCAAGCTGTGAAGCACGAATTGCTGCCACATAACCGCCGGGACCGCCACCTACTACTACTACGTCACACTTATGTGTATTCATACGCTGTTTGTCCATTGAAAATAATGAAAGAAAGAATATTGTCTTATGAAAGAATGCAAAAATCCGAATTTTTTTGCTGAAACTGACATGAAAAGACGAACAAACGGAGTTTTGTTTGGTCTTGCATCGTAATTTTGCCGTTAATCACGCTGCGGAAGTGCCGTGATTTCAGATCTCGCATAAAAAAAATAGTTGTTTCATTATACTAAAAGAGCATGAATACAAAAGTTATTCACCGTGCTTTCGGCATTTTGGCATTTGCCGTAGCACTTGTCACGTATCTTATGACTGTGCAACCCACAGTGCCCTTTTGGGATTGCGGTGAGTTTACCGCCGCCGCCGTTCATCAGCAGGTACCGCATCCGCCGGGCGCACCATTGTTTCTTATGGTGGGCAAATTATTCCACCTCATACCATTTGGCGATCCGGGTTGGCGTGTGAACTTAGTTTCCGTGTTTGCCAGTGCTTTTACTGTATGGCTTTTGTATTTGATTACTGTGCAAGTCATTAATCATTGGCGCGGTTCTTCGCAACAGAGTTTTTCGGAAGCGATAGCAACGTATGGCTCGGCATTCATTGGAGCTACTGCCTATACCTTCAGCGATACATTCTGGTTTAATGCCGTCGAGTCGGAGGTCTATGCTGCTTCCACACTTTTTGTGGCTCTTATCACATGGCTTATGATGCGATGGAGTGAGGAAGCCGAACAACCGAATAATGAACGCTATCTGTTGATAATTGCCTATCTCATGGGTTTGTCAACGGGTGTGCACCTTTTCAGTATTCTGACGATGTTCTCGATTGCATTGATTGTCTATTTCCGTCGCTATCAATTCAAATTGTCCACATTCATCTTGATGGGTGTTATCAGCGTGGTGGCATTTGGTATAATCTATCCGGGTATTGTGAAAATTATTCCTTCGATGCTTGCGGGTAATTTATTCCGCACAGAAGCGCATGAGTATAGCATAGCGGATAATCCTGCCGTGATTCTTCTTGCTTTGGGTATTATCGGTGCTGCTATTTTTGGTGTATGGTATGGTACAAAAAATAATAAGCCCGTCGTGAACCTTGCTTGCGCATCGTTTTTGCTTGTACTTTTGGGTTATAGCACGTATGCGCATATTCTTATCCGTTCCAATGCGCGCCCGCCGATGAATGAAAATGCTCCGAATACATTTGCAAAATTGACATCATATCTTAATCGTGAACAATATGGCGATGCGCCTTCATGGCCCCGTCGTTATCAATCGGGCGATCGTTTCGAAGATCGTCACCGCAAACATGGGGCATGGTATCCCGCGCCGGATAAAATTGTTGAACGTAAAGATGGTCAACAATTAAGGGTGCCTGATTATGGCAAACAAAAAACGAATTTCAGCGGTGAAATGAGTTATCTGTTCAAATATCAGTTTAATCACATGTATCTGCGTTATTTCCTCTGGAATTTTATGGGCAGAACAGGCGATAATCAAGATGCACCCGCTACGCTCTTCGGCACTAAACGCGATATGGACTATAAAGCATATACTTATGGTTCCGGCTTTGCGGATTTATTCCCGATAAAGTTTTGGGGTATTCCTTTGCTCATTGGCTTGGTGGGAATGTTTTTCCATTTCCGTAAAGACCCGACAATTGCTTTTACCTATTTGGTATTGTTCTTAATGACAGGTATGCTTGCTGCATTTGCTCAGAATCAACAAGATCCGCAACCGCGAGAACGTGATTATTTTTATGTGGCTTCGTTTATGGTGTGGAGTATGTGGATTGGTATTGGCGTTTTTGCCATTATTGATTCCATCAGAGCAGCAAGAGAAAATGTGGGCGTCACAGGTGCTGTTCTTGCCATAGGTATTATTGCTTTACCTTTGAATATGGGTGCAGGTGGTTGGAAAATTCATAGCCGTGCAGGAAATTATATTCCTTTTGATTTTTCCTATAATGTATTGCAGAGCTTGGAAAAAGATGCTATCGTCTTTACGTATGGCGATAATGATACATTCCCATTGTGGTATATGCAAGATGTTGCCGGTGTGCGTCGCGATGTACGTGTGGTGAATTTAAGTCTTGGTCAAACAGGGTGGTATATCAATGAACTGAAAAATTTAGCTCCTTGGGGTGCTAAAAAAATACCGCTCACATTTTCTGATGAGTCATTAATGGTTGATGAAACCGACCCGCGTTCCTTAGCTCCTACGTATGGTGAAGCTATGCCGGTGACAGTAGAAGTCAATAAAAATATTTTGGCAAAATTTACCAATGACCCTGCTGTTATTCAGCGAGGAACAATGCAGTTTATGTTCAATGGTGATGGTAATGCTCGCCAAGGTGAAGGCGGCATTCGTATGTATTTTATGGGTGTTCAGCATCAGTTAATTCGTAATATTATCGAAACAACAAAATTTGAACGTCCTGTCTATTTCACACCCGGAACAACAGAATATTGCGGTCTTGAAAATTATCTCCGTTGGGAAGGTCTTGCATTGCGCGTATGCCCTGTGCCGCAAGGTGGCAGAATGGGCGAATCCTTTAATGAAGAAGTGATGGATCAATGTTTATTGAATATTGATAATTCAGATAATTTTTCGACAACACCGAAATATGGATTTAAATATCGCAATTTGAATAATGCTGATGTCTATTATGATGAGACTGCACGTCGTTTCCCGGACAGCTATCGTATTTCCTATTTGCGTTATGCCAATTATTTAATCAATGAGAAAAACGATAAGAAAAAAGCGGAAAGAGTGCTTGATGCTTTAGATCAGAATATTTCTCCGACTATGTTCCCGATGGGTTATACATGGGAATATCAGTTGTCGGAAATGTATAAGCAAATTGGTGCGATGGACAAAGCTAAAAAATATGCGACATTACTCTTAGCGTCAACTCAACAATTAAGGGACACGCCGAAGTTAATCGAATTTGAGCGTTTTGCCGATCAGTTTTCGCCTTATGATGCAGCAGCCAAAGCCCACATGATGCTTGGCAATTATGATAAAGCGAAAGAAATGCTTATGATGTGGCAGCAACAAGAAAATAATCTTCGTATTCGTTTCGAGATGGACAATATAGATGTTGTCAAACTCGAAAATCAAGGTGATTATCGCGGTGCCATGATGAAAGCCAATGAGTATATGATGAAGTACAGCCAAGATCCTCAATTACAGCAAATCGTATCTCAATGGTATATCCGATTGGATGATTTGCGTAAAAAAGCAGGTATCGGACCAACGGATTCATCGCAAGTGGTGGCAGGTCCATAATACATACTCTTAAATTGTAATTATTATTTTATATCAAGGGGTCAATTCATACATGAGTAGATCCCTTGATTATTTTAGAGGAAATCCTGAAATGAAACCATCTGATACCATTATTGCGTGGGTTGATGATTATTCTGATGATTTATATGCTTGGGCATATACGAAGACAAAGGATAAAGAACTAGCGCAAGATATAGTACAAGACACATTTTTAGCAGCATTACAGCAAATAGAGAAATTTTCTCAACGCAGTCATCCTAAAACATGGTTGTTTGCCATACTCAATAATAAAATTGCTGATGTGTATAGAAAAAGAAAACACATGGCTGTACTCGACAATGACACACAAGAAAGCAGCGATATGTTCACAGAAGACGGTATGTGGAAATCGGAGTATATGCCGACGGAATGGTATGGGGAATCCAATTTATTGGATAATCCCGAATTTATTGATGTATGGGAACAATGCTTACAACGCTTGCCGGAAAAGTGGTTGACAACAGTAGAAATCACATACTTTGAGAAAAAATATGTTCAAGACGATTCCAATGTAATTCTTTCAAAAAGCAATTATTGGCAAATTTTACACAAATCGCGTTTGCAATTACGGAAATGTTTAGAATTTCACTGGTTTAAGCCATAATGTGTTTAAATTCTGTTATTGTCCACAAGTTTTTTTTTGATAATATCTTTGATTTCATGAGGCAATGTTATATCGTGAGTTTTGTGTTCTCCATGTCTATGTTGTAATAATGTATCAATAAAAATAAATTGTTTACGCAAATATTCACATGGCGGACATAAATAGCCGTGTAAAGCAATTTTTAGACGTGTCAACAAATTAGGTCGCGTATCGAGAGATGATGACATTAGCTCAGCGGCTTGCCGACATGATATAAGCAATGGCTTGAGTAACATTATAAAAAATTTCATATTGTTAAAGTAAAGATATCTATAAAAAATAGAAGCAATGATTATTACAGCGTAACAACCATTGCTTACTCAGCATGTAACGGATTGTTACTCTTTATTTTTTCGTAAAGACATAATCGTAAGTATCTTTACTTGATGAATGGCAGCCATTGCACATACCGTCCATCAAACCCGCAGCTCTGTCGGCAATTTTACCGTCTTTGACGATAAACCATTCCCACCCATTGTGAGTAGTGTTGAACGATGCTCCACGTTTTACCATACCCATAGCAGCTAATAAGCGGCCATCTTTGTGGCGCATTTCCTTCACGAGAATAGTGCCATTTGCCCATTTACCGTTTGATTTATTATTAGGTTTGTTTAAAAATACAGTTCTGCGTACATCCATATTATTTGCTTCATGGGCAGCCCCAATTAAGCCGGCAGGGTCAGGACCTTCCAGATTTTCGGCGGTTTTAGTCCATGTGGAATAATTAGCAATATCGGCATCGGCAGCAACAAATTCTTGTGCTGGTGCTGCAACTTCTTCGTCTTTTGAACAGCCGATATTGAATGAAATAAAAGTGAAAACAGACAAAGTAAGTACAGCTTTACGGAATGAAATATCCATATTGGAACTCCAAAAAAAAATGAATAAAAATTATTGAATAATACAAATAAAGGAAGTGTTTTTGTGAGAAGACGATTGTATAACATATAGTCCCGGTGATACTTTGTTATCGTTTGCATCACGTAAATTCCACTGAAAAGTCAGTAAGCCATCGCGTTGAAATTTGGGCGCAATTTCCATTATCTTATTTCCAAGGAGAGAATATATCGTCAAGGGTGTATTGTCATTGATTGTCTTTGCATCAAGCGTAATAGTCAGATTATCTTGAGCGGGTTGGGGATATATAGTGACACTTTGTTGTTCGGAATCTGAGATTGAAGCGACTATATCTTTCATAGGTAATGCTGAAGTTTGGTAAATTTCTTTTGTGGTATTGTTTTGCAAGAAACAAACTATGCGTGCATTATCGGTGTTTTTTATATTCATATCGGAGAATGAAAATGTTTGTTCATAAATCATTCCTTCCATGTTGTCAATAACAATTCCATTTGTGCCGGTAAGCATCTTTCTCATTACATTGGTGTGATTGACAATCCCATTCCGTCCTTTGTACTCAATATCTTCGGTCATGATAATATAGAGCGATGATTGTGGAGGAACAGAGCTTGCATTAAGGGATAGTTTCAAGGAATTATTATCCTTATTTGCTTGAATGGTCAGCGTGATGTCTTTGGTTTGCGTTAGCGAGTTTTGTAATTGCGTCGGGTAATTTGCATAAGATCGGTTTTGAACAGTGCCATTAAAAGCAGCGGTTGGGGTACCGGAAATAGCATAGTACTTAGCTCGCGGCAATGATTGATCTTTGGTTTCTTGATAAAGGACATCGTCCGAATAGGTATTGACATGATAGAAGATATACTCGATATTGTCGGCTATCGGCGATGGCTTAACGAAAGTGTTTAAACCATTGTACATGGACGGGCAAACAGAACAATGCGAGTTTGTGAATACTTCTACGAGAACTTTTTTTGAATTTTGTGCTTGAAGCCCCGATACGCTGAGAAACAGCAGCACTGCGAACACGGATGAGCTGAATATGGTTTTTTTCATACGATTGATGAAGTAATGGTGAAAAAAAGGTGAGAGTATAACTTGATTGTGTGTGAGTCAATGTGTTTTTCCAATGACATAGTTTTTGCCGTTCTTTTATGTTCGTGTTAAACTATTGTGCAAGACTACAGTGGTTCATCCTTCGTTCGGAAACAAGACCATTGTGTTTTTGCTTTTCACTATTAGTCGTAGCTGAAGCCCAATCCTTACAGCATTGCTCGTATTTTTGTAAAAAAAATCACCTTTATCAGAAAAAAAGATTAGTACATTCGATGATTTCCCACAATCAACACTCAGAAACCATACAGAAACAGCAGAAAGCGATGAATTTGTCGCTTTTTATAGGTTGTTGTATGTTGGTGATTAAATGGTTTGCATATTATCTTACCGGTTCGGTGGTTATATTTTCCGATGCGATGGAAACAGTCGTCCATATTATTGCTGTGGGCGTAGCATGGTATAGTTTACGGGTAAGTGTCATGCCACCCGACAAAGATCATCATTTCGGTCATGATAAGGTTTCGTATTTGTCCGCGGGATTAGAAGGTGCTTTGATATTGGTTGCAGCATTTGTCATCATCATCACAGCAGTTGATAAAATACTCAATGGTTTTACGCTGGAATCTGTGTCATTGGGTGCAATATTAACTGCGGCTGCGGGAGCAATCAATGCTGTGTTGGGATTGTATTTAGTCAATGTGGGTAAAAAAGAACATTCCATTCTTGTAGAGGCGAATGGCAAGCATATTCTTACTGATGCGTGGACAAGTGTGGGTGCTGTGCTTGGTATAGTTTTGGCGGCAGTGAGCGGATGGAGTGTCCTTGACCCAATTTTTGCTTTACTTTTTGGCGCAAATATTATTGTTGAGGCGGTGAAACTCTTGCGGTCATCAGTGGATGGCTTGATGGATAAAACCAATCCAGCATTGGAACACATAGCCCATGAAATTTTACAACAATATTGTCTTGAGCATGATGTTTCGTTTCATCGTTTGCGTTTACGAGAAACAGGACAGAGAATTTATGCCGATTTTCATATCGTCTTTCCTGATGGTACACCCATAGAGATTGCACATGCTAAAGCCACAACATTAGAAAATGAGATAAGAAATGCCATGCCCGGACAAGCAGAAGTGATGAGTCATTTGGAAAGCCGCTATCTGCCACCCAATCACAGCGAAGATAAGGAATATCTGTAATCGTAGAATAATTGTAGTAAATTGTGTAAGTTTGTTATGAGTTTTTTCATAAACAAAATGCAATATGAACATAAAAATTGTCCTCTTTGTTCTGTGTGTCGGTATATGTATTTCCGGATTTACGAGTGATTTTACTGCAATACCACATAGTGCGGGTGCGCCCGTTTCATCAACAGGAGCTCCTGAGGAAACGACATGTGCTACAAGCAGTTGTCATGACACCGCGCCGTTGAATAGCGGCAATGCAGTGACCGATTTTCATATAAATGGGCTTGAGCAAGGGCAATATTATATACCGGGTCATACGTATCGTATGCAGGTGAGTATTGCAGAACCGGAAGTAATGCGTTTTGGATTTCAGATTGTTGCAGTAAATAAAGAAGGAAAAAACATTGGCACTTTTCTCATTACGGACGCAGACCGCACACAAAGTATGCACAATGAAATTCGCTTAACAGACAGGCAATATCTGACATATACGTATGCGGGAACATCAGCGGTTGAAACAGGCAAGGGCGAATGGACTTTTGATTGGAAAGCCCCCGAAACAATGGAAGAAGTCACCTTCTATTTGGCTACGGTTTCTGCAAATAATGATGGCACTGATAAAGGTGATTATTCCTATACGATGAACAAAACGATAAGAGTAAATTCTGCAACATCGGTAGCGGAAAACACTTCACTGACTCAATCACAGATAAAGGTCGCCCCCAATCCTACCAATAAAGAAAGTATAATCGTACACATTCCCATGTCATCGGATGAAGCTTCATCGTACTCTATTACCAATATACATGGTCAGACAGTTCAAGCTCTATCGGTTGTGAGAATATCAGATGATAAAGTAGAAATTCGATTGCCGCAAACTATATCAAATGGTGTTTATACAGTAACACTTATGGAAAACGATACACAAGTCACCTCTTCTTTTATTATTCATCGTTAAGTATCATGAGAACATCTTTACTATTGACAGCTTTCTTTTCTGTGATGATGTTACTCATGTTTGCATCAGTGCCTGAACATTCCATTACTGCCAAAGCATCCGCTTCTCATGAAAGTTCAACTGGTGCTCCCGGCGAGTTGACTTGTGCTGACAATTTATGTCATGATACCTCTCCGGCTGTACCACAGGATTCGGTGGGGAATGTTAGTCAGTTAATAATAAAAGAACTTACGGACAATTTTGAATACAATAAAAAGTATGATGTTACCTTACGTGTCGTCCGCTCGGGATTAAAAAGAGCAGGTTTTCAGATTGTGGCTTTGGATGAATCGTACAGCAATGCGGGTCGCATAAGTCCATTGGCAAATTCAGCCACGACACAATTACAACAGAATCAAGTCTTTGGTTTTAACCGACGTTACCTTACGCACAAAGTTGGTGGCATAACTCCAACAAAACCCGATACTTTAGAGTGGAAATTTACATGGGAATCACCAATTTTTGATGTGGGAGATGTGACATTCTACTATGCAATCAATATTGCCAATAAAGATAATACCAATAAAAATGATACAATTATCACTCATCAAGTCAGAATTAAGAAGCCACAAGCGGCATCCGTAATTACCGAATCGAAATCAGATGTGTATGTTTTACCTAATCCTGCTCAATCAAGACTTAGTATAGCGCATAACACTCATGAAGGGAAATTTACAGATGCTTTTATTTTCAATGTCTTAGGTAAAGAGGTTAAACGTATTGCCGCAAGTGATACTCATGCTGATGGTTTGCATTCTTTAGACATTAGTGACTTAGAAAAAGGTGCATATACACTTGTTCTCTCTTCTGAAAAGAAGAAACATCATATTTCATTTGTCAAAGAATAAGACTTTTTTGCATTTGTACATTTGCATTGTGCAGAATATGAAATACCGTACAATCCGTTTATTCTACATTTTATGCTTGTCATATTGTATGGTGGGTGTTTCTGTGGGTTCTGCTCATGACGGTAGGGACACATTTTTAAAGTCATTTCCAATATCTGCATCTCATTACAGACCCAAAGTTGCACTTGTACTATCCGGCGGCGGTGCGCGTGGTATAGCCCAAATTGGTGTCATCCAAGAGCTTGAGAAACACGGTATTCCTGTTGATTATGTTGTCGGGACAAGTATGGGAGCAATCATTGGTGGTCTATATTCTGTCGGATACAGTGCTGCGGAACTTGATTCGCTGATATTATCGCTTGATTGGCAAGAATTGTTTGGGCTGACAAGCGAACAAGACCGCGACAATATGTTTTTAGATCAGAAATTGGAGCAAGATCGCAATATCATAACTTTGCGTTTTCGTGATTTTCAATTTGTCGTGCCCCAGGCAGTGTCGGAAGGTAATCGTTTTTCAAGTATTTTACAAAGATTACTGTGGAATGCACCTTATTTACCGAACAATAATTTCAACAAGTTATACCGTCCATTTAGAGCTGTTGCAACCGATTTAATCCGAGCGCGAAGCGTTTCCTTAGCTTCCGGTAATCTTGTGAATGCAATTAGGGCAAGTGCTACTTTGCCATTGCGTTATTCTCCGGTCAAAGTTGATTCTATGCTTTTGGTTGATGGGGGCGTGTTGGCGAATATACCCATTGAATATGCACAAGAATTTTCTCCTGATATTATTATTGCTGTGAATACAACATCGCCACTGCATTCCGGCGATGAATTGGATAAACCTTGGAATGTTGCCGATCAAGTGGTTTCTATTCTGATGAAAAAGTATGAGGAACATAAAAAGCATCATCCCCATATACTGATTACTCCCGAATTGGGTAATCGTTCCAATTCTGATTATCAACAATTAGATTCAATAATCATGTTGGGCAAGCAAGCAGTGTTGGCAATCATGCCCCGTATTCAATCATATTACGATTCCTTATGCGTAGAATCTGCGACAAAACTCATACAGCGCGAAGTGCCTTCTTCTGACTCTCAATTCACTATGATGCGACTCTATAATCAGAAAGAACCGATAAGTGCACCGATTGCCTCCCCAAAACGGATGGGAACTTTACTTCATTCATTTATCAGGGACTCATACCACAGCGCAGATGTGCAGGCAAATGTCATTTTGCGCGACAGCTTACTTAGTGTATCCATTCTGCCAAAGACAAAACAAGAAATAGTCCATATCACGCAAGAAGACAATGAACAAGTTCCGGAAAGTGTTTATCAATCCTTGGCGCATTCGTCTATGTCTGAAAAAACTGAATACATATTGCAAAGAGCGGTGAAAGCACATTATGAGCGGCTTGGATTATCGTTGATAACTGTTGCCCATCACTCATATAATCAGGAAACGCAAACACTTCATTATGCGCTCACACCGCAGACAATAAATGCACTCGAAGTTGTTAATGCCAAAGAATCGGCAAAAGATATTGTGATGAAATTACTTTCTATATCCGAAGAATCACCCCTTTCTTCGATGGAAGAATTTGCGAATCGTTGGGAGGCATTGCTTGGCTCAGCCATTTTTGAATCTGCTACTGTTGAGTTTGTTATGAATGCAAAACGTGGATATACCGCTATTGTAGAAGTCCGTGAAAAACCTAATCAGGCAATACAAATTGGTGTTCGTATAGATAATGAGCGCAATACACGTGCAGGCATTGGTTTTGTCTATGATGAACTAATTGCGACAGGTATTCGCTCCGAAGCAAACATTGGTATTGGTGCGCGGAATCAACATATCCAACTTGGTCTCTCAACTCGGCGTCTGTTTGAAACTGAGGCAACGCTCGGTGTGCAGGGGTATCTTGATTGGAAATATATATATCTTTACCGTAATGCAACGAATTTACCCACCGGGCAATATGCACGTCTTCGAGACGGAGAAATCGTTGAACAAAGAATGGGATTGTTAACGCGTTTTGGCAGCCGAGTAGGCAGAGATGGTGAACTCTTTGCCGGATTACGTTTTGAGCAGCAAAGATTATATTCAATCAATGAAACGGGTGAGTTACCCTCATTTTCATCAATCGGCGCGCTCAAAATCAATGCTCGGTTTGATTCTGAAGACAAAAGTGATTTTCCCACAAATGGACGCATCTTAGATATGTCACTTGAAACCTCGGTATTGAGTGGTGCAAGTTTTATTGCATTTTCAAAAGTATCCATGTTTACACGTTCCACGACGCAAATTGGGATTTTTACCATTCGACCCTCTTTTCGTATGGGGTTTGCGGACAATACAACACCTATACCCGAATTTTTTACTATCGGCGGCGAAGACTCATTCTTCGGTTTACGCGAAGATGATAAACGCGGCAGACAAATCGCTCAAGCATCAGTGGAAACTCGTTATAAATTTCCGTTTAAACTATTATTCGACACATATTGTTCATTTCGTTATGATATTGGGTCAATATGGGAAACATTTCAAAATATCAGGATTGGTACATTGCGTCATGGTGTGGGGCTATTGTTAGGCTTCGATACGCCAATCGGACCGGCGAAGTTTTCCGTTGGTCGCGGTTTCTATTTTCAAAGTGACCCCGATGGTGCTGTACTCGGACCATATTTGGGTTATTTCAGTATTGGCGTGCGAATGTAATGCATTCAAGGATAAAGATAATTGGAGATATTTTCTTGATTGGTAGGGATACTAATACTGAGGTCACCAAAGCCAATATGTTGCTAAGTAAAGTTTTTATATAATTGAAAAATAAAGACTTCTACAGCAAACTTTCTCGGATATTGCAGTAACTTTGATATCGCTCCTGATGAATTAACCCTTCATGAACAGCTTCTAAGACGGCACAATCCGGTTCATGGATATGAGAGCAGGTATTGAATTTGCACTTATGCCTGAAGTTTTCGAACTCGGTAAAATAAAATGGAAGTTCTTCGATGGATAAATTCCAAATAGCAAATTCACGAAGTCCCGGTGTATCAACAAGATAACCACCATTCTTTAATGCGAACATTTTGACGAAGGATGTTGTGTGGGTTCCCTTAAAGGATGCCTCACTGACGGTACGTGTGCTTTGTGTGTTTTCACCAAGAAGCGCATTCGTCAGGGATGATTTACCCACGCCAGAAGGACCGCTAAAAACGGATGATTTGCCTTGTAAGAGTGCGTACATATTCGCAATTCCTGTATTCTTTTTGACGGAAGTTAGAACGATAGGTATGCCAAGTGCTTGATATACTGATAGTTGATCTTCAATAAATTCTATGGGCATAAGGTCTGTTTTGTTGATACAGATAATTGGTTCAAGATCACCTTTATCTGCCGCAATCAAGTATCTGTCAATGAGCCGAACATTAAAAAATGGTTCAGCTGCTGCCATAACTATGATTAACTGGTCAATATTACTTACCACCACTTGTTCAGTTTTGTGCTTAGCAGCAATAACTCTTGATAAACGTGTATGTCTTTGTGCCACACGGACAATGGTCCCTGAATGTGGAGTTTCATTGCTTTGTAATTCAATGCCGACAACATCGCCCACTGCTATGAGGGAAGCATCTTGATGTTCTGAAACAATAATGCCCGCAGCCTTGCATTCGATAGTTGTCACATCTGCATCATGTTCATTGAGCACAACATTGACTAGCCACAAAGCCCCGACTCCTGCAATCACAATACCTTCATGGGTTTCTGTATTTGACTTTTTGGTGTCCACAAGACGTGTTTTTCTAAAGCTGTGTTTATTCGTTTTATTCGATAAACTCATATATGAGGTATCGTTAAGCGGGGAATCTTCCTCGTCAAAATCGGTATTTCTGTGGTTTGATTTCTTCATGTTTTTATGCAATGTGTGTCAAGAAAAATCCACACAGCAAATGCTAATTGTTAAAAAAAATTGACAAAATTTGATGTTAGGTTGGTACTTTTTACTAAATTTACGTCAGTTTTAGAAACAAACATTCATTTTTTGTGAAATATCGTTGGATTATCCGTGAGAACAGAAACGATAGTATCATACAACAACTAACAAATTCGATAGGCATTCCTCCAAGTCTGGCGCGTGTTTTAGCGGCACGTGGCGTTTCGACGGGAGAAGAAGCAGTGCATTTTCTACAGCCGTCGCTGAGCGAACTGCATGACCCGTTTTTAATGGACGGCATGGCAAAAGCGGTTGAGCGCATAGAATATGCGATTGCGCATGATGAACTTATCTGGATACATGGTGACTATGACGTTGATGGTACTACCAGTACAGCATTATTGATGATGTACTTGCGTGGGCTTGGTGCAAGAGTGCAGTATTTTATTCCCGATCGTCAAGGTGAGGGATATGGATTAAGCACGACAAGCATCAATGAAGCCCGTGACAATAATGCGCAATTGATTATAACGGTTGATTGCGGCATAACTTCTATTGAAGCCGTGCGGCTTGCTGCGGGCTATGGCATTGAATCAATTATTTGCGATCATCATGAGCCGGCAGAAGAATTACCGAATGCCGTAGCAATACTTGATCCTATAAAGCCCGGTTGCTCTTATCCCTTCAAGTTTTTGGCTGCTTGTGGTGTTGTATTCAAATTAGCCCAAGCATTAGGTATCAATCGCGGTGAGCCGGAAAGAGCGTTCGAATACCTTGATTTTGTCGCCTTGGCATCGGCTGCCGACATCGTTCCTCTCATTGGGGAAAATAGGACACTGGTGCATTTCGGGCTGAAGCAACTCAATGCCCATACACGATCGGGTTTTAAAGCTTTACTTGATGTTGCCGGTATTGCTCTCAGCAATGTCAATACCGCCGATGTTATATTTGGGCTTGCTCCAAGGATTAACGCAGCAGGACGCATAGGAGATGCAAAAAGAGCCGTCGAAATGATGGCGCAAACAGACCAAGGTGTGGCATTTTCCATTGCGCAAGAATTAGAACGCGATAATCGCCGCCGCCGTTCCATTGATGAAACAACGTTTACAAGTGCTCTCAAAGAAGCTGAACGATTACTGGCTGAAGATAATACTCGACGTTCTATTGTATTACACAAACCGGATTGGCATGCGGGCGTTATAGGGATTGTGGCTTCGCGGCTTGTGGAAAAATTCCATCTGCCCGTAGTGATGCTCACAACGGTTGATTATCATGCCAAAGGTTCTGCGAGAAGTATTCGTAATTTTGATATTCATGCGGGACTTAAAGCATGCGAAGACTTGCTCGTCGAGTTCGGTGGGCATAAACATGCTGCCGGATTAACCCTCGAAGAATCAAAAATTGCTCTTATGAGGGAACGATTTGATAATTATGCTAAAGAAAATGTGACTGATGAAATGTTGGAGAGAGAAATCGTTATTGACACAGAATTATCTCTTAATGAATTGTCACCGCATTTTTTCCGTTATCTAAGACAGTTCGCACCATTCGGTCATCATAATCCGAAACCTATTTTTTACTCACGGTCTGTCCAATCGGCTAATGGGGTGAAAATCGTTGGCAATAATCATCTTAAATTCAGAGCATTACAATCAAATTTTGTTATAGATGCCATTGGATTTAATTTAGGTGCTAAAGCTAATTTGTGTACAAATGGCAAACCATTTACTATTGCCTATACTTTAGAAGAAAATGTCTATAAAGGACAAGTAACGCCACAGTTATCTATTAAGGATGTGATACCGGACGGTGAATTTTAGTTAAATTTTATGGAATGTTTGGAAGATAATTCAACCTTTTGTATTTTAGTGCATAATTGAGTTTTTACTGTGGGTATTATGCTTAGTTTGTGTCGGGTGTGGATAAAGTAATGTTACGTCTTGGCTATACTTTCGCAATCTACCCATTTAGTTATTAGTATTTCACCGGAGAACATTTCTTGAAAGCCCCCTCCTTTCGTTATACGGGCACTCTTCTAAAAACTTTATAAGTTTATGCGTAGGAGAGAAACGAGGGAGGGCATTTTTTCCCTGATATATGGATTATACTATGATAAGCTATATTAAGTCCTCTTAGACCATAAAGATAGTGAATCAAATAACTCC
>JAFLBY010000001.1 GCA_017302855.1 Candidatus Kapaibacterium sp. | reverse complement strand
AATGGGTAAACGCCAAGCTCACCATAGCCACGAAAAGCCACAGGACGCAAATAGCAATCATCTAAATTATTACGACGTACAAGTTCTGCCGTTGCTTCGCACAGTTCTTCAACCGAGTACGGTAGTTTTGAGTGATAAATTTTTGCCGAAAGGTGCAAACGCTTCATGTGTTCATGAAGTCGAAAAATCGCCGTTCCTTTTTGCGTATTGTATGCACGAATACCCTCAAACCAGCTTGATCCATAATGGACAACATGAGAGAGGACATGGATTCGAGCATCGTCCCATGCGACAAAGTCTCCATTCATCCAGATATATTCTGTTTTTGGAAGTGGCGGCATAATGTCTCCTTTCGTTATTTCTTTATTTTTCAAAAATTTAGTATCTGTCTAAACCCTTTGTTTACTTTACCTCTTGTAGCCGTTCTTGCAACAATTTTGTTACAATTCTTGGGTTTGCTTTTCCTCCCAACTCCTTCAAAGTCGAGCTGACAAAATGTCCAAACAGATTTTTTTTGCCTTCGTGATATTTTGTTACATTGTCGGTTTGCTCTGCAAGAATTTTCTCAACGACTGCAAGTATAATACTTTCATCGGAAATTTGCAGCAATCCCTTGCGCTCGACAACACTCTTGGGTGATTCACCGGCAATCACCTCCGGAAATATATCCTTTGCAATCTTACTGCTTATCAACTCTGCCGCAAAAAGCTCTACAAGTTCGGCAATATATGAAGATGTAACAGGAAACTGTTCGATACCAACCCCTTTATCGGAAAGATATCGCAACACCTCTGTCATAATCCAATTACTCACCAATTTATAGCGGTCTTTTGTTTGCTGAGTCAATGATTGACAACATTCTTCAAAGTATGTCCCTAAGTGTTGTGATTCAGTAAGAATGCCGGCATCATACCACGGCAACCCATATTCATTCACAAAGCGTTTCTTGCGAGCAAGTGGCAACTCCGGCATTGTATTGCCAATATTCTCAATCATTGCATCCGTCACATTTACTCCCGCCAAATCCGGCTCAGGGAAGTAACGATAATCATGCGCAAATTCTTTGGAACGCATACTTTTCGTTTGATGTGTCCCCGCATCCCACATTCGCGTTTCCTGCGTTAATATTTCACCCTGTTCAATTGCTTCAACTTGTCGCTTAATCTCGTATTCTATGGCTTTTTCTACATTACGAAATGAATTAAGATTTTTGATTTCTATCTTAGTTCCAAACTCGGTCGCACCTTTTTTTCTCACCGAGATATTCGCATCGCAGCGCAAAGAGCCTTCTTCTAAATTTCCGTCACAAATCCCCAAATACATAACAATCTGTCGTATTTGATTGAGATATTGATATGCTTCCCGTGCCGTTCGCATGTCAGGCCCACTCACAATTTCTATAAGCGGAACACCACTGCGATTCAAATCAACAAGGGTATCAATATCAACATCATGGATTGATTTCCCGGAATCCTCTTCCATGTGAATACGGGTAATACCAATGCGTTTGGTCGCGCCTTCTTCACCCACTTCTATGTCTATATATCCATGATGACAAATCGGATCTTCATACTGCGATATCTGGTATCCTTTCGGTAAATCCGCATAGAAATAGTTCTTACGCGAAAACACCGAATACTCTCGTATAGAGCAATGGGTTGCAAGCCCCATTTTGATTGCATAATCCACTACGTTACGATTCAATACAGGCAATGCACCCGGAAGCCCAAGACATACGGGACAAGTATGGGCATTCGGCGATAAACTGTAGGATGTTGAACAACGACAGAATGCTTTTGTTGCCGTCAGCAATTGCGCATGTACCTCTAATCCTATTATAGCTTCGTAATTCTCAATCATAGTGAATTTGCTTTTGAACTCATGAAATTATGCCCTTTTGCATGGCATAGTAGCGCAAATTTACGCAAAACGGCTGTAGCGTATAGACCTTTCATTGCTCGGATGTATTGCTTGCTCAATCCTATTACCTATTTTGCGTCTGATTTTTTTATCGTTTTCTTCATTTTTGATGCGCATGTCCACCACTCTTTTTCTTATATCGGGCGACAGCAAAAGCATAATTGCTGCCCACAAATTACCCCATGACACTCTTGTTATCCCTTTTTCGGAAAAGCAGTTATTATCTTTGCGCTCTACTGTCAAATTCATACGATCCACTCCGGCACATACGGTGGTCTTTGGCATGAAGAAGCTGTCATTGCAACGCTATCATCAAATTCTCAAAGGTGTGTTGCTCCTTGCCGGAAAAACATCCGGCTACCTTGCTGATGAAACAGGGGAACGATCCGTTTACTCCCCATTGCACACTATCTTTGTCGAGTCATTTATTCTCGCAACCGAGATAGTGGCTTCTTGCGGCATTGTTGCCCAAGCATGGATACGGCTGCGCCTCAGAGCACGCACAGAAAAAAGAGGAGGACTTTCATGAAGAGCATTTTTTTACGTACCGATTTTTTCGGACATCTCAACACAGGCGGGTCTTTCTCTCATATAGGAGGTTTCTTGGATGGCATGATAGAACTTGGACATGAAATGACCTTCACCGCTTCCGCTCAATGTTATCCTTCGGGGAAATATGATTTTCGCCATATCCCTTACCCTTTTTTATACAAAAATTTCCCTGAGATACCATGCTTGGCATACAATAACACCTTGCAAAAAAAATTGCCGCCATTACTGCGGGAAATTCAACCGGATTTTCTCTATCAACGCCATAGCGAGTTTGTTTATACACCATCGAATATTGCTAAAAAACATTCCATTCCCTTTATTCTTGAAGCAAACAATAGTGAATGGTGGTGGAAAAAAAACTGGGCAAATTTATTTTTTGACGATATCCTACGCCGATGCGAAGATGTTCATTTTCATGCTGCCGATGCAATTATGGTCGTCTCGGAAGTTCTTAAACAAGATTTAGTACGATTGTTTAATCTTCCTCCGGAAAAAATACATGTTAACCCTAACGGAGTTGATGTCCACACATTTACCGATAACATTGACAGCAATGCGTTTTTTGCTTCTTTATCGGCTGAATTACAGCAACGTTGGGAAGGCAAAACACTTTGTGGTTTTGTCGGTACTTTTGGCGAATGGCACGGCGTGGAAGTTCTTGCTCACTCTGTGGTTCATGCTGTACGCGAAAATCCCAATATTCATTTTATGCTTATCGGGGACGGAAAATTACGCGGTAATGTTGAAAAAATAATTGCAGAAAACAATATGCAAAACCATGTCACTTTACTCGGTACCGTGACTCATCATCTTGTGCCTTCTTATTTATCATTATGTCAAATCTTATTAAGTCCGCACACAGAAAACACCGACGGGACACTGTTCTTTGGCTCTCCCACCAAATTATTTGAATATATGGGGATGGGAAAAGCTATCATTGCTTCTGCCGTGGGTCAAATTGCGGACATCATTAAAGATGGGCACAATGGCGTGCTTGTTAAACAACGAAACCCCGTGGATTTAGCTCATGCCATTATTCGTTTAACTCAAGAGCCTGAATTGTGTCATATTCTCGGTAAAAATGCCCGATATGACGCTGTGACAACATATTCATGGAAGCACAATGCTCAAAGAGTGATTAATGTAGTACAATCGTTATAAATCACGCTTTCCTCATATTCCATAGAGAAAAATGTTTAATAAATTCATAATCGAAAATCGAAATTTAATCACATTTTTTTGTTCATCACCGTTATCATTACTTTTTTTTCGATACTCTATGGTTTTTTCTATACAGCACAAAAATATTATATTCCCATACTTAGCGGGCAAGAACTTTACACGGATTACTCTGTCTATTACCAAGCTGCACAACATTTTTCTATAGACAAAAACTCTGTGTATGCTTTGTCGGCACCGGATGCAAAAGGCGGGTCTTTTAATTATCCTCCCTTTTCTATGCTACTCTTTTATCCATTATCTTTACTGCCTTTTTCTGTTTCCTATATACTTTTTTCTTTACTGAACACAGCTTGTTGTGTTGCCGTCGGATATATAACACTCATACTTGTACGAACGTATTCACAATTCCACATTTCGCGCTTACAACAGCTATGGTTTTTACTGTTATGCGCCGGATTAGCCCCTGTCACTCAAAACGCCAAACATGCTCAAATCAATGGCATTATTGTATTATTATGCATTATATCTGTTTTATTTATGTTGCGCAAAAGATACACTCTGTCGGCTGTCTTTATTTCATGCGGTTTTGGGTTTAAACTCTATCCGGTATTTGCTTGCGCCTCTTATTGCACTTGTGTTTCAGAACACAATATCTCCACAGCGAACAAAACAAGTACTCAGTATTATGGCTGCTTTTGTAGGGATTCAGATTATATCATTAGTACTTATTCCTCCTTCATTATACATATTTTATTTTACCAAATATATGCCCTTGCTTTCCGATTACACCTGTTTAAGTGGGTTTAATCAATCATTTTCCGGCATAGTCATGCGTATTCTTACACCTGAATTTAATGCAGGTTCTTGGACTATTGTGCGCATTGCACCTGTGGTAAAAGCAATGGTACTTCTAACCCAAATATCCGGCATCATTTGGGCTGTTCGATCTTTGCTAAAGCACAACCACTCTTTTTACAGTTTTTTTGTTTGTTCTGTGATAATAGCAAGTATGCCTCTTTTAAGTCCTTTGGGATGGGAATATGTGTATGTTTTATGTTTACCAATTCTCGGCATTTTATACAGCATCGGATTATCACAGCACAATAAGAGCTCATTGTTGTTATATCTGACAATGATTATACTTATTGCTTTATGCATACCTAAAATAGGTGACGAAGCATTATTACGCTTACAATCACGTCTTCCCGATATGTTTTTTCATTTATATTTTTCGCGTTGGTTCTTACTTTTTCTTTTTGCCATACCATTAATACACACATATTATAATCAGAACATTATACATGAAAAGGATTCTAAGGGTTAAGTCTCATCGCCATAATTTTAGAGTATAGAATCTGTATTGCGTGACCACACAATGGTAAAAACATCGGGAATATATAACTTTGATATCGTGGTAAAATGTATGTCAACGAAAACACAGATGATAAGCATACAAACAATGTACCCCACAGAATAACACTTCTTTTATCCTTATGGAAAACATTAACATACCCTATAAAGATTAATGCACAAAGCAATAGCTGTGGAAATATATATAACACATGATTTGCTTTGTCATAATATATGTCAATAGTCCACAACATTACTATTTTTTTTATCATTAACACAATAGACTCAGAAGGGTGCTGCCTCCAGAAAGTCAATACTTCGTTTTTATATATCTGATCGGCTTTTTCCTCAAAGGACACGTCCATAGGAATGGCATCCAATTGTTTCCGTATATGTTCATACTCGGCTCTGTGTTCCCATATACTCAATCCTTGAGCATTCGTTCCCGACCCCGTTGAATATAAGTTAAAACCGCGCCACATTTCTCGCCACGGATGCCCTGTTACCGGAATGATTCTGCCAAACTCTTGATAATTACGGGTAGTCCACCACCCTGTTGTCATAAAAAACATCAATACGGCAACGGATAATTTGCGAGCATAGTATGGTTTTTCAAAGAATATAGACCTATAGAACACAATTATTGCAACAAGAATAAAAAAGATATAATACCATTCGCTGCGGGTCAAACTTAGTAACCCGGACACAACCCCAAAAGCGAAAAAATACGTGGATGTTTTTGCGTGTCGCATTTTTCCTATTGACCATAATAATGCCACACCGAACAGAGAATACAAAACAGACCCACTAAATGTAATGGCAGTCATGGCTACGGGAAAATACAGCAAACTAAGTATAGCAGCATAACGAGACGCTGTGTCATCAAAAAACTGAAGCGTGGCATAATACACAAAAAAAGGTAACAATGCCCCTATAAACGCCTGCACTATCATTATCACGAAGAGCGTTGTATCGTTCCATCCCATTATCGTAATAATAGATGAATAGATATATGGTACTATCGGGGGAATAAATGTCGTGCCATAAGGCGGTGCCGATACTTCTTCCATAAGTTTATGTCGTTCCGGAATACTTGATTCATATTGCCAATGTAAGGAAAAACCATATCCTGTTGTAATATTTTTAGCTATCTGTAATGGTTCGTACATCTGTGTACCTCGTATTTGTCCTACGAATCCCACCAGTCCCAGTCGCATGAGCAAAGCGACTAAGACCACACTTATAAGAAATGATATGCGTGATATATGTAACGGTGCTTTGACCATCGTTATTAGCATATTAACTGTGTATTGCTCTTGTATTTTCATCTTCTGTATTTCCTGCGGTTTTAGTTATTGAAATCTGTCCAAAGACTCCGCCAATAGCCCTAAAATACCGTCAATACGTGAAAAATGATATAACAGGCGTAAAATATTAGTAATTTCGTTCTTTGAATTTTTCTTTTTCCACTTATTATGCGAGTGTAGTATGAAAACGCTCCTGTTTATTGCTTTGTTATTTGCCGCTACTTTGGGCACAGCATTCTCCCATAGTGATATGGTCAAATTACCACTTTCTTTACGTGTTGGCATGGCTGATATTGTTATAGAAGGAACGGTTATTTCTTCTTACTCATTATCGTTAGACAATACCATTTATACGGTGTTCCGTGTAACTGTTCACAAAGTATTCAAAGGTACGGTTGCTGCATCCGAAGTAGAGGTCATAAGCCCGGGTGGTTTTTACAATGGCACTTTTCAAGTAGTCGAACCAACATTTACCGCGCATAATGGACAAACCGGTTTGTTTATGGTATCGCATCGACCCGATTTGCAAACCTCATCATCCATACCTCGTTTTTATGCCTTTGCTGCTCAACAATCGCTTGTTACCTATCATAAACATGAGGGCTTTGCCTCCGATATGTTTCACCGCTATACAGATATTTCTCATGAACTCTATATCCCCATACGAAACCATATAGGCGGCAACGAAAACATTGTATCTTCTTTTAACGCTGACGATTTTATTGCAATCCCTCATAAAGATGAGCAAACGCATCAATCTGTGGCAGCGGACATAATCAGCATCACCCCAACTTTAGTTCGCGGTGGACTTAAAGATACATTGACCATTTTCTTAGAGGATGGAGTAAGTTTCGGCACTTTTCGTAATCAAGCGACCGTTGAGTTCAAAAATGCCGATGATGGGGGACAAACATGGATAAGCGTACCTCCTAATCATATTATTCTTTGGCAACCGGGTATCATCAAAGTTATTGTACCCGGGGGAGATTGGTACACCTTAAACGAAACGAAAAATGTATCTGCCGGCACAGGTCTTGTCCGTGTCAAACGCGAATCCGGGCTGAGTGTCACAAGTACCCAAGTTCTTACCGTGATTTCTTCCGTGAACAGCCGTACATACCAGACAAATCAAACCAACCCGCCTGTGTATGAAACGTTTCGACCGCACTTCATTAATCAAAATGGTTTTGGCGGCTATACCTTTCGCCCGAGTTTTGCACTCAAACAAAACACGCAAGCCGTTAATGTCTTTAAACGCTCTTTGGAGACATGGCGTTGCGGCACTGGCATAAATTTCAGCTATAGCGATGAAACCTCAACTGCAAATTGTGCAAAAAATGACAATATCAACACCGTTGCTTTATCGAGCGTCGGTTGTCCTATGCCTTTTGTTGGTGTACTTGCTTATACAAGCAGTATTTGGGTAAATCAACCATGCTTAGGGTCTGATGAAATGCGTTATTTCACCATTATCGAAATGGATATGGTTATTAATAAGGACATCAATTGGAATTATTCAACGGAATTAGATTCCGTTGGTAAATATGACCTTGAATCAATTATAACCCATGAGTTAGGTCATGCACATCAACTTGGACACATCATTGACCCAAGCAAAGTAATGAATTTTGCTATTGATACCAGTACATTCCGCCGTTCGCTCAATGCCTTCACCGATATACCCGCAGGTATTGTGATTAATGATAGCAGTATAGCTTTGCGTTGCAGTGCAGTCGAAAAATTCAGCCGCATACCCACAGATCAATGCAGCGCGGACTACCCCAAAGCATGGTTCTCACATGACACCAAAACCCCGATAGAAGGTTGCGCACCTTTGACGGTGGACTTCAAAAATTTATCGGTTAATTCACCGGAATTTTATTTATGGGATACCGATGGCGATGGTGCAAATGATGATTTTAAAGAAAATCCTACAACCACTTTCACCAAGCCCGGTCAGTATTCTGTTCGCTTAATTGCAAATAATGGCGAATGGGCAGATACCGTTATTCGCAAAAACTATATTACTGTCTATGATGCTCCACGCATTGCAACCATACCCTCGTTCACCATTTGCAAAGACTCCACTCTTACCATCGGTGGCACAGACATTATCTCGGGAGGAACAAGCCCCTATACATTCTCTTGGTCACCCGCAGCAAGTATTGTGTCCGGACGTACTAACGCAGTCGCCAGAGTAAAACCCACAACAACAACTGTCTATACCGTTATCGTTTCCGATAAAAATGGTTGCATCGGGCGTGATACCGTCACAGTAACAGTCTTAGAAAATATCAAACCCGTCATTGCCCGCAAAGGCGACACTCTTTCCGTTAATGCTACCGGAATCATTCAATGGTTGCTCGACGGAAATCCTATTCCCAATGCAACGGGCAATCGTTTCGTACCTGCAAACAATGGCATATATTCTGTGCGTGTCACCAATCAAATAGGATGCGCTGCTGTTTCCTCTTGAAGATATTCCCACTCAAGACATAAGCATTGCCTATGACTATATCAACAATAATCTCAATCTTCATGGCGCACAAGGCATGAAGGCAGAATTATATTCACTTGTCGGTAATTCACTGTCTTCTACACGATGTACGGACACTGTCACAACTATCAGCACTGCGGGACTTAGCTCCGGACTTTACTTTATACGCATTACCAATACAACACAATCATTCGTTTTCTCATTCATCATTCATTAAACTTCTCGATACTATTCAACATTATCATGACCATACGATTATTTAACACTTTATCCAAAACAATAGAAGATTTCCAATCCGTTTCCGGCGGCTCAACAGTAAAAGTATATACATGCGGACCCACGGTCTATAATTATATTCACATCGGCAATATTCGCTCATTCTTATTTTCCGATCTGCTGCAAAGAGTCTTGCGCATTGTGGGCAAGTACGATGTACAATGGGTTATGAATATCACCGATATTGATGACAAAACAATACGTGACAGCGCAATAGGCAGTAAAGAATGGCTAAATGACATGGGAATACAATCCGATGACCCCAACCATAATCTTCGACTCTTTACGGAATATTTTGCTCAAAAATTCATTGAAGACATACAAAGCGTCGGTATTCAAACGGCGCATTTCCATACCATGCCCCGCGCAACGGATTATATTGAGCCGATGCAACAACTCATACGCAATATCATTGACAATGGCTATGGCTATGTTTCTGAGGGCAATGTCTATTTCGCCTTGGGCGATTGGATGGCACAAGAGCATTATGGCAAACTCTTTACCGTTGATACAGAGCATTTCAAAGCCGGAGTGCGCATTGATGCCGATGAGTATGACAGAGAAAGTGTCAGTGATTTTGTCCTTTGGAAAGCACGTAAGAACAATGAACCATACTGGGATTTCCCCTATAATGGTTACAATCTCCCCGGTCGTCCCGGATGGCATATCGAATGTTCCGCTATGGGGCAAGACATTCTCGGATTACCCTTAGATATTCACACAGGCGGCGTGGACTTGCGATTTCCCCATCATGAAGATGAGATAGCCCAAAGCAAAGCCGGCTATGGTTTGGACACTGCCAACTATTGGTGCCACAATGAATTCTTGGAAGTAGAAGGCAAAAAAATGAGTAAATCGCTCGGCAACTTCTATACCTTGCGTGACATCACCGACAAAGGGTATGATCCGCTCGATATTCGCTTCCTCATGCTCTCGGGACATTATTCCTCTGTGATAAACTTCACATTCAGCGGTTTGGATGCTGTGCAAAAAGCCAGAAAACGTGTCCAAGATTTTGTCTATGCGCTCTTCGACACCCGCATCAATGGCGATGCTTCGGCAACTGTATTCCACGATGTGGCAACCGCTTTGGCTGATAATCTTCACACACCCAAAGCACTTGAGATTCTCTTCAGCTTTATCAACAATACCAATCCCGCCACATTGACAGCCGAAAGCAAATTGGCTCTTATTGAGGAATTTCGTACTATCAATGACATATTCGGCGTGTGGAACATAGAAGCAAAGCCGCAAGAACATATCATCATTCCCGATGAGATTATTGCACTTGCCGAACGCAGACTCCAAGCAAAAAAAGACAAAAACTTTGCCGAAGCCGACAGTTTGCGTGCTGCCATTGCAGAAAAAGGATATACACTGAAAGATACAAAAGAAGGATATACACTTGAAGTAAACGAAAGGTAAGTTATGGCACACTATGCAGGGGGTGGGGTCTTTGGCTCCGCTGACACAGTACCGACCGTCGGCATTATCGGTGGTGGAAAATTGGGGACAACATTAGCAATGGCAACTGCAAAAATGCACAAACTTGAATGGATGCTGATTCGTTCCGGTGCGCGTTTGGAGCAACTTACCTCCATATTGCCAACGGAAATCCCCTTACTCCAAGAACTTGACTATATACCCCATCCGCCCCAACTCCTTATCCTTGCCGTGCCTGATAGTGCCATTGAGACAGTGTCTGCCGATGTGGCAGCGCATTTTGGAGCATCTCTCGCCGGATGTACCATCGTGCATTGTTCCGGCGCATACAGCATAGAACCCTTAACCGAATGTATGATGAACGGCGCGATCTGTGCTGCCATTCATCCCTTCCAAACCTTCACGGGCGAAACCGATACCGTCTTGCGTGACATCGCATGGGGCATTGATTGCATGAGCGACAGCGAAGACTTACTTTCCGCTTTCGTCATGGCTTTGGGCGGCAATCCCATCATTCTTAGCGACTATACCCGCCAACACAAAGCACAATACCACGCCGCGGCAGTGGCGGCATCGAACTTTCTTGTGGCAGCAATAACCCATGCAAAATCATTAGCAAACCAAGCAGGCATAGAACCCGAACTCTTTTTACCACCCATCATTCTCACCGCAGTAGAAAATTGCCTCAACACACTCGACGCGGACATTCCTCCCTTGACCGGACCCATCTCTCGCGGCGATACCCATACCGTCAGTCATCACATTGATGCTCTGGCAGATACTACCGACATTCAGACTTCATACAAATACTTCAGCAATGCCACCGCGACCATCGCATACAGCTATGCAATGATTTCCCAACAACAACATGACTCTCTTAGGGCTATACTCAATACGCAGCAATCATAACAAAACACATCAAAACAAGCAATAACGATTGCTTCGGATGCACAAACTCTTGCAACGAATGGCTCATCCTTCCGCTCAAATGCACAAAAAACCGCATTGTGTGAGGAATCTTCTTAATCATATTCATAAAAAACGCAGACAAATGCCCTGAAGCCCCTCTCGGATACACAAAAACCTCGACCATATACCATAAAGAGCGAATGAAATGTATCAAAACCTTCATCGGATGCTGCAAAACCTCATTAAATTGAACAGGAAACCACTTAAATTGAACAGGAAACCACTTAAATTGAACAGGAAACCACTTAAATTGAACAGGAAACCACTTGAATTGAACAGGAAACCACTTGAATTGAACAGGAAACCACTTGAATTGAGCAAGAAACCACTTGAATTGAACAGGAAACCACTTGAATTGAGCAAGAAACCACTTGAATTGAACAGGAAACCACTTGAATTGAACAGGAAACCACTTGAATTGAACAGGAAACCACTTGAATTGAACAGGAAACCACTTGAATTGAACAGGAAACCACTTGAATTGAGCAGGAAACCGCCATTTCTTATACAACTTTCCGCGTTTTTAGGGCAAAACAGGCAGTTTTCGGTTCATAAAGCCAAAACTTTGCCTCATCTCATTGCATTTTCGATATATCTCAGCCCCTTTTTACCCTATACAAAAGAGAATCTGATTCATACAAGGCGATGGGCGGCGAAGATGACCGAAACGAAACTACTTTTCTTCCGATTGGCGGCGAAGATGACCGAAACAAAGCCCTATTTCTTCCGATGGATAATAGAAATGAGCCGCTTTCTGGGGCAAATGGTTATTGAGGGGTATAATATGAATAGATTGGTCATCCGAAAGAACAGCACAGTTAGACAAACATAGGTGATAGAACACAGGAGAGCAGAATCAATAGAGATTGTTTAACCAAAAACTATTGTTAAATTTGTCAATGATTGACAAGTTTCGAGGTATAATCTTATGAAGGCAACTTTTGGTGAATACATCAAGAAACTAAGAACAGACAATGGCTTGACTTTAACGCAACTTGCATTCCGTCTTGACCTTGATTCTGCAAATCTTAGCAAAATCGAAAATGGGAAGAGAGAGTTTGACGAAAAGCGATTAACCAAATTAGCAATAGTTTTTAGTCTTGATATTGAAAGATTAAAGATTGAATATTTTGGAGATCAATTTGCAAAAAAGATGTATGCTTATAACTGCCCTACCGAAACATTGGTGGTTGCAGAAGAAAAGGTAAACTATTTGAAGAATATGAACACAAAATGAGACATTATCAAGTTAGAAAATGAAAAAGAAGCCAACAGTAATAGACTTGTTTTGTGGCTGCGGTGGACTTTCTTATGGATTCATCGAAGCTGGCTATGATGTACTTTTGGGAATTGACAATTGGAAAGATGCGATTGTAACTTTTGAAAACACTCACAAAAATGCAAAAGGAATTGTAGCCGATTTATTTACGGAGACAGCGAAAGAAATTTCAAAAAAAACAGGAATAAAAAGTATAGATGTGATTATTGGAGGTCCTCCTTGTCAAGGTTTTTCTATTGCAGGAAAAAGAATAATTGATGACGAGCGCAATCAACTTTACAAATCATTTTTGAGTTTTGTTAGTTTTTACAAGCCTAAGGCGTTTGTAATGGAAAATGTGCCAAACATTATTTCTATGGGAAAAGGTATTGTAAAAGAGACAATTCTCAGTGATTTTGAAAAACTTGGTTACACCGTAGTTTACAAAATTTTATTAGCCTCTGATTATGGAGTTCCGCAGAATAGAAAACGTGCTTTCTTTATTGGAACAAAGAGCAACAAAGAGTTTGTTTTCCCAGAACCAACAACTAAAACCCCTATAAATACGAAAGATGCAATTTCAGATTTGCCTAAAAATTCGTTAGAAAACGGGACAAAATATACAACTAAACCTAAATCTCATTATCAAAGATTAATTAGAGAAGGGTCAAAGGGTATTTACAATCACGAAACAACTAACCATAGTGAGCAAACAACACATATTATTTCATTAGTTCCCGATGGCGGAAACTATAAAGACTTGCCTAAAGAATTACGAAAAACAAGGAATGTAAATATTGCTTGGACGAGACTAAACAGCAAGAAGCCAAGTTTTACTATTGACACAGGACACAGACATCATTTTCATTACAAATACAATCGTGTGCCTACTGTTAGAGAAAGTGCGAGAATACAATCCTTTCCAGATTCATTCATTTTTTTAGGAAGTAAAACGAGCCAATACAAACAGGTAGGCAATGCTGTTCCTCCAATATTAGCAGCTGTGTTAGCAAATGAAATTATGAAATACTTATGAGCAGAATAAAATCATACAGAATACCTGATGAGTATTTTTTTAGATTACATCATGTAAGACCACGTTTCAAAAATGACGTAGAAGAAGTTTTATTGTATGTAGCAACAACAATTTCAGAAATGCCCGTTTTATCAAAAAACAATTTTAAAAATGAATTAAACAAGGTATTGTTTGGTTTTAAAAAAAACACAACAGCAGCACAAAAGACAATAGATAATTGGCGGACTGAAATTTCAGCGTTGTTTGGTTTTATTCAAGAAAAGAACGGTTTCTCCGAACCCGGCTTAACAGCAAAGAGGCTTGCAAACAATCAATATTTGGATGAATTTTTTAATTACTTTTTGTTTTCATTTCAATACCCAGGTGGACACATTAAATCTCAAAATACAATTAAGCAAATTGAAGCTGGTATAAAATTTAGACCTTGTCAATTCATACTTAATTTATTTGTTGAGGGAGAAAAAATTACAGGAAAACCATTTAGCTTAACAGTAGAAGAACTCACGCAATGCGCTTACTTCGACCTTCGAGTTACAACAGGAAAAAGGCAAGCAAACGAAGTTGTAAATCTCATTCTAGAGAACAGAAAAGACAAAGTGGAATACGAATATAATTACGAAGCATTAAGAAACGAACGAACAGGCGAATTTCCATCAAAAGGTGATACTAATCGGTACGCTGGCGACATTTTGGATTACATGGTTTTAGCCAATCTTTTGCACCATAAAGGAACAGGTTATTATTATTATCTGAATCACAAAAACATAGAAGCAATTAACTTTCACTTGCAAAACAATACATGGTTTGGTGAGTATGACAGATATTACAATTTAGAAGAAGAAACAAAAAATTCTGAAATTGGAAAACTAGAAGAGCTTTGGTTTGATTATGTAAATAACTTTGATAATATTGAAGCGTTTGCCCCTCATTTAGAAGAACAAGAAGTACAGAACATATCTACTCTTATTCAAGAGTATTACTCACGCATCAAAGGAGATAGAAAAGTACCTACAAAAATATTTGGGGATTATGGTGAAACGTTAATTTTAGCACATGAATATTTGAGAACAAGAGGTGGTTCAAACCGTCAACACTTAATAAACAAAATCCCGACACCTCTTGGTGTTGGATATGACCTACAAAGTATCGAAATACCTCAAAAAAAACGATATATTGAAGTAAAAACAACTAAATCACGAAAAGCAATTAACAATAATCGTTTCAAACTCACGCCTAACGAATGGGACAGTGCAGAAACATTAGGGGACAGTTATTTTGTCTATTACTTGGTAATTAACGATAAGAGCAAGAACATCTTTATTATTCAAAACCCATTTAAACAATTCAAATTAGGTAATTTAAAAGTTGATAAAAACTTAGTTGTTGAATTTTCTAAAATATCAGGACAATGGCACAAACTGCTGGAAATAACAAATTAAAGGTCTCATCTCTTTTCTGTGGTTGTGGAGGAATGGATTTAGGTATTCAAGGAAATTTCGATTTTCTTGACAATCATTACGCTGCCTTACCTTTTGAGGTTGTGTATGCCGTCGATAACGATAGTTACTCAACAAAAATTTACAACGATAATTTTGAGCATAAATGTGAGATAAAAGACGTTAGAGCTATCATACCAAACGAAGTTCCTGACCACGATATTCTGTTAGGTGGTTTTCCTTGTCAATCATTTTCTATCAGTGCACAGAACCCACCCAGATTAGGCTACAAAGACGATAGAGGAAAATTGTTTTTTGAGATGGTAAAAATTCTGAAAGAAAAACAGCCACGTTTTTTCATTGGAGAAAATGTTAAAGGTTTACTTTCTGCAAACAAAGGAAAAGCACTCCCTATGATTGTAAACGAATTTGAGAAAGCAGGTTATCACATTCATTTTAAGCTGTTAAATGCGTCAGAATTTGGTATTCCTCAAAAACGCGAACGCATTTTTATTGTTGGCTTCAGAGATTTTGACGATTATTTTAATTTTAGATTTCCAAGACCAAACACATTGAACGGTTCAAAAGTAAAATTAAAACAGGTTATTGATAAAGAAGCTCACAAAGATGAAAAATGGTTTTTCAGCCAAAGAGCCATTGATGGAATGTTGCGAGTAAGAGAAAAGATGAACAAAGGACGAGTACAAGATTTAGAACAGCCCTGTAACACAATCAGTGCACATCTTGCAAAAGTCAGTTTGAATGGAACGGACCCTGTATTAATGGTTGGTGAACGTTACAGAAGATTTACACCAAGAGAAGCAGCAAACATTCAATCTTTTCCGCTAACATTTACGTTAGACAGTGTTTCAGAGAATAGACAATACAGAGCAATTGGCAATGCTGTTCCACCTGTCTTAATGTGGCACATTGCAAATGCTTTGGTAAACAGTTGTGTATATGAAGAAGTAATGAATGAAGAAGTAATGAATGAAGAAGTAATGAATGAAGAAGTAAATGAATTGATTGAAGCCTAAGGATTATATATCTTTTCGGGATTCTGACAGTTAATAATTTCACATAGTAAGGACTATATATGCAAACAATACTCGGTGCAGGCGGTGCTATCGGCATACCTTTAGCAAAAGAGTTATCTCATTACACTCCCCATATCAGATTAGTAAGCAGAAAGCCCCAAAAAGTAAATGACTCGGATGAATTATATCCCGCCGATCTTCATGATACAAACAGTATTGACTCAGCAGTGGCAGGCAGTGAGATTGTGTATGTAACTGTTGGTTTTGAGTATAGATTGCATGTGTGGGAACAAATATGGGTTCCATTTATGCAAGCAGTTATTCAGGCATGCAAAAACCATAATGCAAAGCTGGTGTTTTTTGATAATGTCTATATGTATGACTCATCCGCTATACCGCACATGGTGGAAACATCACCCATCAATGCTCCAAGCAAAAAAGGTATGATACGGCAGCGGATTCATGAAATGATTATGAAAGAGGTAGAGAACAATTCTCTTAATGCATTAATTGCTCGCTCTGCCGATTTTTATGGACCCGACAATAAAACCAGTGCTCTTCGTATTATGGTGGTTGATAATTTGCTGAAAGGGAAAAAGGCACAGTCTTTTGGCAATGTCAATAAAATCCATACCTTTACTTATACGCCCGATGCGGCAAAGGCAACAGCTTTACTTGGCAATACTCCCGATGCTTTTCATCAAGTATGGCATGTGCCGACAACAAAAGAATGTTTAACTACTTTGCAATGGATTCACCTTATAGCGGAAGAACTGCAAGTCAAACCCGATATTCAACACTTGCCATTATGGATGATAAAAATGCTTGGGATATTTATTCCTTCTTTGAAAGAGTTTCCTGAGATGATGTATCAATATGAGCAAGATTATATGTTCGACAGTTCCAAATTTGAGCAACGTTTCGGCATCACTGCCACAGCTCCGAAACAAGGTATCAGGACGATGATTGAAAGTCTGAAATCTCAATCGCTATAGTCTATTGACCAAACAGATCATGTGATACATATATGACAAGCGTCAACCCGTCGTCGCTAATATACCTTTAGAAGGGGTGGCGACGGGACGGAAGTGCTTTCTTTTTCTGCATTATCTTACATCTGCGTATTAGCAAAGAAAGAACACTGACTCAAATCAATCACATTCTTCATCACAATTACTTTCTGCAGCATTTTTGGCGACTTCGTACCTGTCCATTACCTCTTTTCTATCAAACCAATCAAAGCAATTAAGTAATTTTGACTGTAAGTTTCGTCATAGTGCATCGTCAATGGCACGGCACTTGTTATTACAACAGCAATTTTATTCAATTACTCATACTCACAATGGCAAAGAAAACTCACTCTTCACTCAAGAAAAGCACCTCCGAAGCAATGGTGTATTCCTCAGACCCCACCACACTTCTTTCTCGTATTCGCTCCCAAGACATCGTCATCGGTGTGGTTGGTTTGGGATATGTCGGCTTGCCACTTGCCGTAGAATTTGCGATGAAAGGCATTCGCACCATCGGTATTGATATTGACAATCGTAAAATCTCCGCTTTGCAACAAGGGCACAATTATATCCAAGACATCAGCTCCGAGAATGTGGCGCAGTGCATTGCCAATAAGACATTAAGCGCAACGACGGATTTTTCTGTTTGCGGGGAATGTGATGTCATCTATATATGCGTACCCACGCCATTTACCCCCAATAAAGAACCGGATATTTCCCATATTGTTCATTCAACCGAAGAAGTTGCCAAATATTTGCGCGACGGACATATTGTTATTCTAAAAAGCACCACGTTTCCGGGTACAACGACAAAATATGTGCAGCCGATTTTGGAACGCATGGGCAAAAAAGCAGGCAAAGATTATTATTTGGCTTTTTCACCGGAAAGAATTGATCCGGGCAATACAACATGGCATACGGGTAATACTCCTATTGTTGTGGGTGGCGTAAGCGCATCATGCACTGCTTTGTCTGTGGCTGTCAATGAACTTATTATTGATAAAGTCATTGCTGTCAGCACTCCCGAAGTTGCTGAAATGGAAAAATTACTTGAAAATATTTTCCGCAGTGTGAATATTGCTTTGGTGAATGAATTAGCACAATTATGTGATAGGATTGGTGTAAATATATGGGAAGTAGTGGAAGCCGCTTCTACCAAACCTTTTGGTTTTATGCCATTTTTCCCGGGACCGGGCATTGGCGGGCATTGTATTCTTATTGACCCCTATTATTTATCATGGATGGCAAGGGAAGTGGATTTTGTGACCAACTTTATCACACTTGCTGCCGAAGTGAATGAGTCCATGCCTTTTTATGTGCGTTCCATGATTGAGCGTGAAATTGCACGGCAACCTGTGACAATGGAAAAAGCAAAAATTCTTTTACTCGGCATGGCATTTAAGCGCGATGTGGATGATTTACGCCATTCTCCCGCCTTAAAAGTTGCGGAATTATTACTTGAAGACGGTATGAAAAATATCAGCTATTATGATCCATATATTCCCGAAACAGAAATTCATGGCAAAAAAGTAAAATCGGAGAAAAAACTCACGCCGCAAATGCTTGAAAAATTCGATATTGCCGTCATCACCACGGACCATACTTCTTTCGATTATGAGATGATTGTCAAACACAGTAAAGTCGTGATTGACACACGCAATGCATGTAAAAAAGTAAAAGGCGCGAAAAAGAAAGTACGTTTATTGGGTGAAGGTAAAAAATAATCATGCAAAAAGCATTAATTACGGGTATTACGGGACAAGACGGCTCTTATTTGGCGGAATTTCTTCTTGCTAAGGGCTATGAGGTGCATGGCATTATTCGCCGCGCCAGTACATTTAATACCCATCGCATTGATCATATTTACCTTGATCCGCATGAAAAAGGCGCGCGGCTGCGACTTCATTATGGTGATTTATCCGATCCGGGCATTATGACCGAAATAATGTATAATATCCAACCCGATGAAGTGTATCATCTGGGGGCACAAAGCCATGTGCGTGTTTCTTTCGATATGCCGGAATATACGGGTAATGTCACGGGGTTGGGCACAACACGTATTTTGGAAGCAATTCGCCGCAGCGGTATTCGTACCAAATTATATCAGGCATCAACCTCCGAATTATTCGGCTCGGCAATGCCGCCACAATCGGAAACCACACCATTCCAACCGCAAAGCCCTTATGCCGCTGCCAAACTCTATGCTTATTGGTTAGTTGTTAATTATCGTGAGGGCTATAATCTTTTTTGTTCCAATGGTATTTTATTCAATCATGAAAGTCCGCGGCGCGGCGAAATTTTCGTAACAAGAAAAATTACTCGTGCCGTAGCGCATATTCTTTCGGGTAAACAAAATCGGCTTTATTTGGGAAATCTTGATGCCAAACGTGATTGGGGTTTTGCACCGGAATATGTGGAAATGATGCACTTAATTCTTGCCCATGATACGCCCGATGATTTTACTGTCGGGACAGGTGAAAGCCATACCGTCCGTGAATTTGTGGAAATGGCTTTTGCTTATGTCGGTGTGGAAATAGAGTGGAGGGGAGAAGGTATTCACGAACAAGGAATTGTACGCAGTGCCGCCCCACAGTATTCTATAGCTCCGGGCACAGTTATCGTGGAAATTGACCCGCGATATTTTCGCCCGACCGAAGTGGATTTTCTGCAAGCGGATATTTCCAAAGCGCAAAGAATTTTAGGATGGCAACCGCGTGTCACATTTAAGGAATTAGTGGAAATTATGACCGACCATGATATGATGAGTTGCGGACTTAGTACATCGCGGCGCGGTATTGATGCCATTAAGAATAAAGGGTTTGATTGGACAGAACATGGCACCGCCAAAGATATTATAGGTGATGCAGGATAAACAAGGGGCGCAAGCCCCTTTTTTTATTCAACACTCCTCTTGTATGAAAAGGGTGACAGTCATTGAATTGCAAAGCAAGGATACGCTATATCATAATGAAATATGAGAACTTCATATTTGTCTGAGTTTTCAAAGTTTTGTAGTTTTGGAGAAACAAACGGTGGTTTACTTCGCTGTGTGAGATCTACCGCCATCGGAAGCACAGATGACTTAAACAGACCAAATTGACACATTAGTTCAGAAACTTTACGAACTGACCGAAGAAGAAATTTAAGTAATGAAAGAAGTTAATATTATTTGTAATTAATGAAAAACGCTTATACAGGATACACATATCAAAAACAAATAACATCTTTGTTTTTAGCAAAAATGGATGTTGAACGTAGTATTGATTCAATTGAAATGGAAGTAAACGCTAACAATCACTTTGATGATTTAATAGTAACATCTACTAACGAAAAATTTTGCATCCAGATTAAAGATATTGATGACATTTCTCTTAACTCTCTTCGATTCAAAGAAAACTCAGTAATTATAAAAAACAAAAAACATTTATTGTCACAATTCACTAATATTATATTTTTTAAACAAATCGAGATTTCGCCAAATTGTGAAATATTCGGAATTCCTGCATATATTTCAAACAATGTTTACATTGTTTCTTTAAACAGAGAAAATGTTGATGAGAGAATTTCCAATTTATACAATTTGAACCAAGAAAGGGAACTTATTATAAACAGATTTTTTAATTCATGTTTAGATGAGCGGAAATTTAGAATAGCGAGAAAGGATTTGCCAACAATTCTCGTTTTCGATACCAATTTGACCGAACAAACAATTGATGTCGGAAGAAATCATCTATTTGTTGAAAATATTATAGTAATAGAAGGCAAACCTGGAGTTGGCAAAAGCCATCTTGTCAATAGTCTGACTCAAGAATATCCAAACAATATAATTTACAGATTTTGGATTTCAAGCCAAGATAAAGAGTATAATCAAAGGCTAAAGTTTTCAAATTTTATCTTTGACTTTTCGAAGAAACTGTTTAATGATCAAGTTAACAGGAATGAGAATGAAGTTTTATCAAAATTATGGGAGGTAAACAAAATAGTCATAATTGACGGGATTGACCACGTTGAAAACTACGATAGCAAAGAGTTAAAAAAAATCATTGACTTTATCCAAAAATTACAAACAAAGTGTAAAACAATAGTTTTAACCAGACCATTGAAACATCAATGGGAGTGGAGTAAACATGAACTTATTAATTGGAACAAGGAGCAAACAAAAAAGGTTCTTGATAAACTTTTTCACATTACCGATTACGATGTTTGTAGTCGCATATATTCGATTACAGATGGTTATCCTATTTTAGTCAAATATTTGGCAGAACATTATAAAGAACACAACAATCTACCTGAATTAAATACGTTAAAGACTATAGACGAGTATTATGATGAAATTTTTAAAGACAAGGTAAACACAAAATCTTTATTGACATTGTTTCTTTGTTGTCGTTCTTTTATCATGCACCATGAAATAGAAAAATTTTTAGGTAAAGAATTAGGAGTTAGTGTTTCAGAATTTATAAGTGAGTACCCTTATTTATTTGAAAAGAAGCTAAACAGAGTTTCTTTATTGCACGACAGCTTTAATACTTATTTACGTAACCAAAACATTGATTATTCTGAACGACAAAAGACAGTAAAAATGATTGTTTACAACTCAATCCTTAACTCAGAAGTTGCATTTCTTACAAGGTTTGATTTCTTCTATCTAGATATGGAAATGAAACGAGAAATCATTCTCAGATTCTCAAACATTTCTGAGTTTAAAGTTCTTGTTAGTGGTACTGTAGATTTTGAGGCTATCCAATCATTCTATGGACAACTTAGAGGATCATTGTTTGAACTTTCACCCAATGATTTAGATGTGAAAGATTATTATGATTTATCATTAATTATCAATATAATATCAAGGGATTATATTTCAACTAACAATAAATTTTTATACACCTATATAAAATCATTGTTATTTCATGGATATACAGAGAAAGACTTTACAAGCTCAGACTATCTTTTTGGTATGTTTTACTTTATTAAAACGGGGAATATCTCATTGTTGCTTAATCTTTCTAGTAATGACCATTATAATACAAACAGTTTTTTTGAAAATTTATTAGACGAAACAACAAAAGAAGATACCTTTTTTAACGCACACAAATCTGCACTATCTAATATAGAAATTGAAGCTTTGATAGAATCTAACGACAACTATGAATTCGTCGAAAAAATGACCTTTGTGTTGGAAAATTTATTCATCCACGAAAAACTACAATCTGATTATTTAGACTTAAAAATGACTATTAATAAATACTTTTATACTGAAGATGAAGAGTCCTTATTATATTTACGAGAATTTCTTGAAAAGAAACGTATTCCCGCTGCATTTGCAAAGTCTATATTAAAAGATGCGAGACGCAACATACTGGCACTTGGCCATGTTGCAAGAACAAACGATTACTTAAATTTATCACTAGCAGACTTTATCATTAAAAACAGTCAATTGGGTAGTTTTGACTTATGGATTGAAATATTAAATTATATTCGTCTGAACTTGCATTTAAATAAAACCATTGATATCTCGAGCATTTCTACTTTTTGGACAAAATACTATCAAAGAAAGGATTATTCTGTTCTATTTATCCCCACCATACTTTCAGTTTTTGAAGAAAAGGGTCTTGTTAAAGAAATAGAATCTATTAAACTAATAGCATCTATTCAGACTTTATCAGAAAAGGGAGTACGTCATCTTTTAGAAGAATATATTGAACAACATTCCACGAGTATAATTGACATCTTGGTAAAGTATTTTGATATTAACAAATTAGAAGTATCTTGGTTTAGTTTACCTACAAATCATATTAACTGTTTTCCAGATAGTATTTTTAATCTATCAATAGAAAGATTACTTCAACATAACATATATGATAGGCAAATAGATTTTAATGATATTCAAAACATTCTCAGTTCAAATAGATGTAATCAGTTTAGAGACATATTAGAAGTTAACAAATTCAGAGTTCGTATTTCAAAACGGAATAAAAAAACAAAGTCTCTTAAGAACATTGGAATTCCTTATACTGAATATTCAGATCACAACAACTCATACAGACAAGATAGTCAATCACGATTAAACAACGGAATACTTACTATAAATGACAAAAAAATAATTTCCGAACTGAAATTAAAGCCAGATGAAGTAGCATCTTATTCTGATGGATTACACTCTTCGTTGTCGGATTTAAAACTATTTCAGTTGTTTCCCAAAAAAGAAGTTAAAAGAAGCATAAAACCAATTTTATTTAATGCTATTGTTGGAAAAGTGAACACTATCAACTATTTTCATAGTTTGTATTTTTTTCCCGGAAACACACTGAAACTTATAAATGATTATAAAATAGAAACTAATTTCTATTCATTCTATGAAAGTTTTATAAATTTCTTGGAGTTATCGATGTTTGAAATTAATTCCAACAAACTCCATGACCAAGAAGTTTAAAATACCAACACATCACAACCACACGCCTACCGGTACAGATAATGCCTTGGTCTTCATTGCCGATATGCAGGGTTCGCTTATGTATCAGGGATATGAACATTCGATAGACATAAGCAGATCGCAGACAGGTATGTATTGTGCACGCATTCCCGCCACAGGACAAAAAGCTCTGTTTATGGTGGTGAGGTAGTGATAAATGCGTCCACCCCGTCAGACTGCGTCTGATGGAATGAACCCACCCCGTCCTGCGGACACCCCTCCGATGGAGGGGAAGGTTTTTTGGAAAGATTTGCTAGTATAATGTCATCCCTGCGGGATTCCATGACGCGCTGAATTTCAAAATTCCCGTTTTGAGGGAGTGTCCGAAGGACGGGGTGGATGTATTTTTTCTCGTATGATGACATAATGACGGGATTTTTTCATCCCGACAAATGGCATCATCACAATGAAAATAATGAAGCAGAAAAACAAAAAAACTCTTGCCACAAAAAGCAGCAAGAGTTTTTCTGAAGAAATAGGCAAGTATCTCTATTTATGTACGAGAAAGAGCATGGCGCAATGATAAGCCGCCAACGGTGCCAAATCCTGTTAAAAACATTAATTGGAAAGGAATAGCAGCAATTTCCAAATACATTGCGGATGTTGCAATTCCACCAATAAAATAGAGTGTAAATAATAATTCGATAATTACTCCGCCACCAATTTTACGTTGAACATATTTTTTCTTTTTCCAATCATCATTATTCGTAACGATTTTGTATTTGGGAGTACGTTTGAATTCCGATTTTTTTCCTGTTAATGCTTCAAAAACCGCTTTTGAATTATTGACAGCAAAGCCCATACTGCCTGCCATAAAAACGGGGAATAACATTAAACGACGCTGCCAATCCAAATGGATGGCTTTTTGAGCATACAGATAAAACAAGAATGTACTGATAGAAGCCAATACAAAAACAGACATTAAAGTAAAGTAAGCATCATAGCCCGCCACATTGTTTTTGATTATTACTAAGGGAACATTGAGCATGGCAACCATAATAATAAACGGAAACACAATATTGCTGGTTAAATGGACAGTACATTCCATTTTGACCTTGAAAGGCATATCGGATTTCCATACTGCGGGTAAGAGTTTTTTTGCTGTTTCCACAGCCCCTTTTGTCCAGCGGAATTGTTGTGTTTTGAGTGCATTGATGTCGGCAGGTAATTCAGCCGGAGAAGTCACATCATTGAGAAACACAAATTTCCATCCTTTTAATTGGGCACGGTAACTAAGGTCAAGATCTTCGGCAAGAGTATCGGAATGCCAATTACCGGCATCTTCGATAGTTTTTTTGCGCCATATACCGGCAGTGCCATTAAAATTGATAAAGAAACCTGCTTTATTGCGCACTTGCTGTTCAATAACAAAATGACCGTCCAAAGCCAAAGCTTGTGCCCGAGTCAAGAAAGAATAATCTTCATTGAGATGCTCCCAACGTGTTTGCACCATTCCCACATTATCGTTTTGGAAATGTGGCACCGTCATTTCAAGAAAATCGGGTTTTGGCACAAAATCCGCATCGAAAATGGCAACAAATTCACCGCGAGCCATAGCCAAGCCATGCTTCAAAGCACCGGCTTTGTAGCCTGTTCTGTCAATACGATGAATATGTTTAATGTCGAAGCCCTGAGCCGCATACTCTTCTACCAAACGACGAGTAACTTCCACCGTTTCATCAGTAGAATCATCCAAAACTTGAATCTCAAGTTTGTCTTTGGGATAGCGTATATCGCAGACAGCACTCACAAGACGCTCTACGACATAGACTTCATTATACATCGGCAATTGCACTGTTACCACAGGCAAATCATCCGATAACTGTTGGGGAGGGGTGTTGCGGACATTGCCTGCTGTTTTGTGATAATAGTAAATCATCACCAAACCGTGCAATCCGAATGCAAACAAAATTGTGAGGGAAAGAATGTAGAGAAGTAATAACGCACCTTCCATTTGGAAAGATCACCTATACCTTTCAGTTGGTTAAAAAAAAACTCTTCATTTTTTATAAAAATTTGATAACCGCACCTTGCGTTTATCACAAGAGTTCCATTTGTATGTTCTTCACATAGTTACCAGCCGGAAATAACGGCAAGCAACACATCCTCGGATATTTGTCGTAATGCTTTATTCACGGCTTCATTTTTTGCCGGAATACCGCCCGACACATCAAACAACTGTGTGTTTGTTATATCCTTACTTATGAAATTTTTCTTTTTTACAGCATCGTACAATTCTGCTTTAACCGTTACATTGACTTTTCTTTCACTTTCAACTTCGCCTTGACGCAAATTGATTGTTGCTTCACTGATAGCGGTAATGGTCGTTAGTAATTTCGCATCACCTTTTTGCTCTACCAATGTCAATGTATTGTCATTTCTGAATCGCTCGATAAGCGATTGGGTCAAAACATCCCTGAATTGTGGAATTCCCTGCCCACTATTGTCTGCCGTTATTTGTATAACTACTGTTTTCAAATGGGGCGGAAGATTGCCACCACCCGTAAACGAATAGCATCCAAAATAGAAAAGACAGGTTATCAAGATGCAAATTATGGAAACTAAATGAAGCGCACTATTACGGAAATATGAAAAATTGTTCATTTTCATTGTGTTCACATCACATTTCATCAAAAAATTGAGTGGCTTGCTGTCCAATATATGGATTATTGAGTCGCTCATGACCTATGGTTGTTGCTTCACCATGCCCGCTCAAAACAACCGTTGCATCATCAAGGGTTAACACTTGTTCACGAAGCGATGTGAGTAAAAGTTGATGATTCCCACCGGGTAAATCAGTGCGCCCTATACTCCCAGCAAAAAGCGTATCACCGGCAATGAGAATGTGGGCTTGTGCATCATAAAAACAAACACTGCCCTCAGTATGCCCGGGAACATGACGCATAGAAAACAACCATTTTCCGCATTGTACTTTGTCGTCCATTCGGAGAAATTGTGCATTCTCAATAGGTTGTATTTCAAAAGGTAATTCCCAGAGAGTATGTTCCATTGGTGATACAAGTCTATAATTATCATCGGGATGAATATAAACAGGAATATCGTGTTTTTGCTTTAAGAGTGCTGCCTCGGCGGTATGATCCCAATGAGAATGAGTCAGATAAAGCCCCTCAAGCATATAACCATGTTCTTCGATGATTTCGTCTATGATAGCCATGGAACCGAATGGCGCATCAAATAAGACGGCACATTTATTTTTTTCATCCACACACAGATAACACCATGTCATCACCGGTCCGGCTTCTATGGCAATGATATGAAGGTTGCTGTCTTGCGGCAGACGATACTGTACAATATTCGGCATACGTATGATGTTTTTACAAAAATGCTGCTGCCCAAAATTACAAAACAATTTGCTTTGTCACACTGTCTTCGCCCACAATATGGTTTTTTGGCTGTATTTTCGAGCCCTATATGGATAAAAAAGCACAAAAAATGATGTTAACACAGCCATTTACCCTCCAAGAAGCACGCAATCTTTATTCCGATAAAACACTTGGGTACTCAATCATCGCATCAGATAGTATGTTCCGACTTTTTGCACCGAGAGCATTTCGGGTTTCTCTTGTATTGTTCGACAATTATACCGATACACAAGGGGTGGAGTTTCCTATGGTACGCGATGAACAAGGTGTATGGGAATATTCAATGACAAAACCGACTCAACATTACTATGGGTATCGTGTATGCGGACCTGAAGAAAAGCCGGAACATTTTAATGGCTCCATCATCATTGCCGACCCGTATTCCCAAGCCGTCGTCACACATAATACATATAGCCATAGGGCAAAATCAATTATTCTTGATACGCATTTCGATTGGTCGGATGATACATTTTCTCCACCTGCCGATCACAGAGAACTTATTATCTATGAATGTCATATTCGTGATATGACCATGCACCCAAGTGCAGAAATACAAGCAAAGGGAACATATACCGGTTTTGTGGAATACGGTAAAAAAGGAGGTCTTTCCTCTATAAAAGAATTGGGAATCAATGCTGTTGAATTATTGCCCATACATGAATTTGCCAATATAGAACCTCCGTATAATGATGCGTCCGTTAAAGAACACTTAGGACTTGTCAATACATGGAATCCATATTCCCGCAATCATTGGGGTTATATGACAAGTTTTTTCTTTGCACCCGAATCATATTATGCAAGCGATGGCAGCATTGTCGCGGGGGAATATAGCGGTACGGAGGGAAAATCTGTCCATGAACTAAAAACCATGATCAAAACTCTCCATAAAGAAGGGATTGCCGTCATACTTGATGTGGTGTATAATCATGTATCGCATTATGATGAAAACCCACTGAAATACTGTGATAAGTTTTTATATTTCCGTTGTAATGAGAATGGGGAATTTATCGGGAACTCCGGGTGTGGGAATGATGTTTTTACTGAAAGCCCCATGGCGCGGCGGCTTATTATTGACAGTGTGCGTTTTTGGTTGGAAGAATATAATGTTGATGGCTTTCGTTTTGATTTAGCGGCAATGATTGACACAGAAACGTGCCGATTAATTACCCAAACAGCTCGCGCCATAAAGCCGAATGTCATAATCATTGCAGAACCGTGGGGTGGTGGTAGTTACGATATTGAGCGATATGCTTCTTTGGGATGGAAAGCGTGGAATGATATTTTTCGGAATGGAATAAAAGGACAAAATCCATATAATGGTCAAGGTGCTGTTTTCGGACATTATTTTCACCATCATACCCCCGAATCATTACTCGCTTATATGACAGGTACATTACAACAAGACGGATTTATTTTTCCATCACCCGATTTTTCCATAAATTATCTTGAATCGCATGATGATATGACTCTTGGTGATTTTATCCGTATTGCCATTGGAGAATATAACTATCATGCACGTATTGAAAATGTTGAAGCACATGCAAAACTCACATCGCGGCAACAATCGTATCATAAATTAGCGGCGGTGTTTTTATGTATTTCGCAGGGCTGTATAATGATTCACCAAGGGCAAGAATATGGGCGGAGTAAAATCATTGCATGGGACGATGCTGTGCAAGACCCCTCAATGCTAACTCTTGACCACAACAGCTACAACAAAGATAATGCGACCAATTATCTCAACTATACTCATCGAGACTACAACCAAGCACTGTGGAAATATTATCAGGGATTATTTTCTCTCCGCACGGCAATGCCTTTCTTTTTCGGTCAATGCCCAAGAGCAAATATTTCTTTGTCATATCAAGGAACACCACATCAAATGACGGTACGTTTAGTATCCGATCAGCCCAATCCTTATGCAGAGTGTTTGATTATTATCAACACTCACCCCGAACAAGAGTGGTTTTATACTTTACAGGAAGGGGAGTGGGCTTGTTTTACCGATGCAGAAAAATCATCGTCGCAATGTCTTGAATATTATTCGGGGTCACTAACTATTCCACCCATAAGCGCATATATTCTTATGCAATAATGCCAAAAAACAGTATGGACTCAACACAGGATATATACAGACAATTTCTTTCTGTCATTCACCCATTGGATGACCATATATTTCATGCACTTTTTCAATCATTACAAACACGATTATACAAAAAAGGCGAGGATATAGTGTTGCAGGGTCATAGACAGAAAGAATTTTATTTTGTGCAAAGCGGTACACAAATGTCTTACTATGAGGATGAAAAAAAACTTCTTGTACTTGCATTTACTTACCCGCCAAGTCTTTGTGCCATACCCGAATCTTTTCTCACTCAACAACCGTCACCGTGTTGTTTAACATGTGTCACAGACAGTACCTTGCTTGCACTTTCTTTTGATGATTTGCAAATACTGTTTGACCGTTACCCTTCTATTGAGCGATTATTCCGCAAAGCAACCGAAAAAATTCTTATAGGTATTCTGCAACGCCACAGGGAATTACACACACTGACAATGGAGCAACGATTCTCAGCTTTTTGCTCTCGCAGCCCTCATTTGCTTACGATGGTTCCTCACAAATACATTGCCTCCTATCTGGGAATTGATGCAACCAATTTCAGTAAATTATTGCGCACAGTACGATTTTGACATCTTGGTTTATACCAAGATACTATATTGTTTTGTACCGTAACTTTGTGATTATTCACATAAAAGCAATGCTGTATGAATGTTTCATGGCTTGACAGAGAAGAATATCCTTTCACATCACACTTTACAAAAACAAATGGTCATAAACTGCATTATATTGATGAAGGGAAGGGCAATATTTTATTATTCGTTCACGGAACACCATCGTGGAGTTTCGATTTCAGAAAATGCATAAAAAAACTCTCATCTTCTTTTCGTTGCATTGCCATTGATCATATCGGTTTTGGGCTTTCTGATAAACCGGAGCATTACGATTATTCTACACAAAATCACAGTAACACTTTGGAACAATTTATTCTAAAAAAAGAATTAACCGATATTACACTTATTGTACAAGATTTTGGCGGACCTATAGGACTCAATGTTGCCATAAAATACCCACATCTTATAAAACACATCGTCATATTCAATTCGTGGCTTTGGAGCAGCGCCGATGACCCTCACTTTAAGAAATTCAGCAAAATTCTTCGTAATCCACTTTTGCCTTTTTTATACAGGTATCTCAATTTTTCACCGAGATTTGTTTTACCAACAGTGTATGGTGACAAAAAACCGACAAAACATATTTTGAAACATTACACCAAACCATTTGCAAGCTCAACAGAACGCAATGGCACTTTGGCTTTTGCACAATCATTGCTCAATGATCAGGACTGGTTTCAAGAATTGTGGAATAAAAAAGAGAGTATTGCCAATAAGCCTACATTATGTATATGGGGAATGAAAGACCCTGTTATTATCCCTAAATATTTAGACAAATTCCAAAGTGGTTTTATTAATTCAACAACTATAAAATTAGAAAATTGCGGGCATTTTCCACAAGAGGAAGAACCCGATATTGTTGCGGACGCTATTGCAGATTTTCTACATATTCATAATGAATCAAAGAATTGTGATTGACAATAAAGATTAGAACATCAGTGAGTACACAATATTTCTGTGTGTTATATCAAACATATCGTTCTAAAAATTCGACGACAACAGTATCTTTACAATCTAATAATTCTTTCACACTACCTTCAAAACGGACTTTACCTTTATCGAGCATGGCGACTCTATTGGCAATTTTAAACACAGAAAACATATCATGGGTAATCACAACGGATGTCATGTTGAATGTAGAAGAAAGTTCGGCAATTAAATTATCTATTTGCTCTGAAGTAACGGGATCTAAACCGGTTGTGGGTTCATCATAAAACACATAATCGGGACTGCCAACCAAAGCACGAGCCACACCAACACGTTTACGCATTCCACCGGATAAATCGGAGGGTTTTTTATCGCGCAATATTGCCCATTCTTTTGCAAAACCTTCTGCCGATGAAGCAGGTAATAATCCCACCGCACTCAATACTCTTTGCGCCTCTTTTGTTAAAGCTATGGTATCGCGTTCGCCATGTTCCCATTGGCTGATAATGACATTTTCAAATACAGTAAGTGAATCAAATAAAGCAGCGCCTTGAAAAACATATCCCACACGACGGCGTAAAGAAAACAATTCTTCTTTGGTGAAATTCACAACATTTTTCCCATCCACTTCCACATGACCTTGATCGCCATCAAGCAGACCAACCACATGTTTGAGCAAGACACTTTTACCGCACCCCGATTTACCAATAACACAAATAGTTTCACCATCGCTGATGGTTAAATCTATGCCGTTCAATACTTGTTTTTGTCCAAATGCTTTATGAAGGTTATGTATTTTTATCATAGTGTTGATTAAAAAAAGAACTTATGAAATGTACCATTTATACTCATCTATCAATTTTATATTTATTTTTTCTTCTTGTTGTGCCAACTCTTCACAGATTTTGTGAAAGTGTTCCTGAGTGAGTTGAAACAAACCGACCTTAGGAGCAAACTTTTTTACAAACTCAATACGATATGTCGTTGGAGGATGTGAAGAATCTACCCGCGAAGATTTCCTTGTTGCTAATTTTTGCAAACGTAGAATTTCTTTTTCGGGGATTGTTTCTATCATTTCTTTTAATCGTTGTATAATAGTTTTACCATTCGGTGCTACAACAGCTTGTTGTTGAACATATTGCAAGAAAAGACCATAACTTATCTTGTACAAAGACTTTTCAGAATCCTCGCTACCTCCCATACAAGCTCCCAAATAATCAGCATAATACTCTGCTTTTTGTGAGTCATAGTGTATCATCCAGTAGTACACAAACAGAAAACCAAGAGCTGTTTTGGAAGCGCACCACATTAAAACATAAAAAGGAATAGAAGCTATTTTGAATATATAGTTAACATCACTACCTTGCATTATGCCTTTGGGTGATAAAAAATAATACCATGCCCAAACATTTGTGAATACATAATAATGCAAGAAACCACGAGCCGGGTCTTGATTTACATTATGTGCAAGTTCGTGACCAACAAGATCAACAAATTCCTGTTTAGACAAAAGAGAAACAAGTGGATAACCTAATGTTAATACTTTTTTTCTTTGTATTCCGACATATCCCATTGATGCATTGAAATCAGCATTGACAACAAGATAATCTATCGGCTTTCCTCCTAATTTCTCATTTAATGATTCAACAAATTCCCACAATGCAGGCATTTCTTGTTTTGTAATACCATCTTTTGGCTTTTTAGAAAATTTGGGGCGTAAATAAATAACGAGAAGCAAACACATCACAGAACCCAAGATGGCGAAAATATTCGGGAACAAAAGCAACAACAAAACAGAGCTAATAACCAAAGACAACCAAACCAGAACTACCAACAAAGCCATCACAACTGTTGTTGTTGCAACAAGAGTATTTCTGTGTTTATATTTTTCTATATCTGTTTCCATTAATGTAGCAAACAGTTTTTTACTGTATTTATCGCCTATTTTCCTAACAATTTTCTCATACATATCTAATTGCTCGGGTTCATCATTGCTGTTCAAATTCCAATCACAGAATTCGCACCACTCTGTAAAGCCATCATATACCTTATATGTTGTTCCACATTGTAAGCATATTTTCTCTCGGCTATTCATAACTCTACAACAAAAATACATTTATTACACATACATTTCCGGTCGGCGATCTCTGAAAATATCATTGACAGAATTAAAGCTTTTAGAGCGTGTAAGTTCCGGTTGAATACTACCATAGACAATGGCATCACCATGAGGTAATGCTTTTGCCATTATCGCACCATTATAACCCCATAAAGCACTTTCTCCTTTGAAAGTAAGTTCTTCATCGCCCACTTTTTCTGTGCCATAACGATTAGCCACCGCCATATATACTTTATTTTCTAAAGCTCTGCACGGCATGGCTATATGCCATACATCCGTTACCAAATTAGACGGACATACAATAATATCTGCGCCTCGTAAACCAAGGGTCCGAGCACTTTCAGGAAACCGCCAATCATAACAGATCATTGTTCCCACTCGTATATCTTTGGCTGTATCTTCCACAACAAAAAAACCGGTATTTCCCGGTGAAAAACATAAAAATTCTTTGTAAAACAAATGGGTTTTTCTATAGACGATAGGTTTTTCTTCGTGCGGAAAAAGAAGCATGGCAGAATTATAGAGTGTATCTTTGTCCCTTTCCGCAAAACCAATCACGATAATTGCATTTTTCTCGCGTGCCATTGTATGAAATGTCTTACAAATATCACTATGTACATCAATGCTATGGGGCATCAAATCTTCTTTGGATGTAAAAAAATAACCCGAAGTCGCCAATTCCGGAAATACAAGAATATCTGCGTCCGTTTGGTGAATAGTTTGTTGTATGATTTGGCAATTATACTCCAGATTAGCCCAAAGTGGTGATTGCTGTATAAGAGCAACAGACAGTTCCATGTTTTATTAATAAAATTGTCGTGACACAATAATGTTCATCGAAATATCCAGAGCAGGGGCAGAATGGGTAATAGCTCCCACAGAGACAAAATCTACTCCTGTTTCCGCATAATCGCGAATGGTTTGAAGATTGATACCGCCGGAGGCTTCTGTTTCAAAACGCCCTTCCACCATCTTCACGGCTTCGCGAACATTCGCAACGCTAAAATTATCGAACATAATTCGCGTGATGCCGCCAACTTGCAATACCCTCGCAACATCGCCTAATGTGGCAGTTTCCACTTCTATAGGTAAGGGATAATTCGAAGTTTCTTTAATCACAATCTCAATGGCTTTTTCAATACTGCCGGCAGCCGTGATATGGTTATCCTTTATCATCACCATATCGTAAAGACCATAGCGATGATTCGTTGCGCCACCAATTTTCGCAGCATATTTATCAAGCAAACGCCAACCGGGGATGGTTTTTCGTGTATCTAATACTCGGCACCCCGTTCCTTCGATAGCACGAACATATCTATTGGCTTGGGTAGCAACCCCCGACATCCTTTGTAAAAAATTAAGGGCTGTTCTTTCCCCGGAAAGCAAAACACGGCTTGGGGCTTCAATTTGGGCAATAACACTTCCTTTTTCCACATAATCACCATCATTACAAAATGTTCGCCAGTTCATATCAATGGTAAAATTTCGGAACGTCAGTTCGGCAATTTTCAAACCACAGATTATGCCACTCTCTTTGGCAAGAAGTGAAGCACTTGCAATAGCATCAATATCAAAGATGCTTTCGGCAGTAATATCACCGGTTCCAATATCTTCGGTAAGAGCTATTTGTATAAGCCGTAACACCGATGCGTCATTGAGATCACGAACCATAAGTCAGCAAAAGTAAAAGATTAGAAAACAAAAACTCTTCACAACAAATCCGAGGCAGTCTTCATTCATCAACAAAGTGTTGTCCTCAAAATTTACACAAAACTACCAAGTCGGCAGAGATTATGACAATTTTAGGACGCTGCATACTCTTTTTTGGAAAGTCTATATAATCGTGTTTCGTATTTTTGCCATAGAAATAAAGTGTGCTCGCCTTTGGCGGGTATCTTTCACACAATCGTTTTTACTACCGACAAAGGATTTTCCTCATGGACATTACATTTACTCCTGAAGAATTGCAACAGGTGGAATTGCACAAATCAAAGTATCCCGAACCCAAAGCGGCAATCATGCCCGTCTTGTGGATGGCTCAAAAAAAATGGGGCTGGTTGTCCGAAGATGTTATGCGATACATTGGTCAATTGCTTGATTTGCCCACTGCACATGTAAAAGGAGTAGCAACTTTTTACACAATGTATTTTAAAAAACCTATGGGCAATTATCATATCCAAGTATGTACGAATATTTCGTGCATGTTGCGCGGCGGTGAAGACATATATCGCCATGTGTCCGGTAAATACGGCATCTCTCATAATCAAAGAACTCCCGACGGTAAGTACTCTCTCGAAGAAGTGGAATGTATGGGAGCTTGCGGTGGGGCACCAATGATTGCGGTAAATGAAGTGTTTTATGAAAAAGTCAATCTCCAAGAAGTGGATAAGGTTTTAGATTCACTTTCATAATCCGATAATGGTTTCGGCACAGCCATTGCTGTTCCGCTATCATCATGTGTTGAAACTTTTGGGTGATTACGGTGTCATTAACGTAATCACCTATTTTTTATAGAGAATAAAACAGTAATGAAACCCATCGGTATATCGTTTTCGCATAAACTCCTTCTCATTGTCGGGATGACGTTTTTGCTCGACATTATTAGCAAAGGCACTCACATTGTTCCTCTGCTTCAACTCAGTTCCGATGCGGTTCTCCATCATTATGACATTTGGCGATTATTCACCTATCCTTTTTCCGGACAATCTGTTGGTGAATTGCTTGTGTTTATGTCTGTCATGTTTTTCGCCGGCGACAAGGTTGAAACCGTATTCCCTCGCTTCAAGTTTCCTCTCTTGTTAACCATGCTGACAGTGTTGCAAGCATTGGGCTTTATGTTATTTCTTCCTTCTGACCCCAATCCACTTAATGGCACCACGCTTATTTCATTTTTCACTTTAGGAATGTATGTGGCTTTATTTCCGCGTCACATTGCAGAAGTGTTTGTCGGTTATCGCATACCTGTTCCCGTGTTTGCTACACTTTTAGCAATCATAGGACTTATATTCTCCGGTGCTTATCTTCTGACATCCGAATCATTTTTGTTCTATCGTCAGTTCTCACAAAGTATTATCGGTGGTTGCCTCGGCATAGCTTTGAGTTGGTCTAATAAACGCTCATCCGTAAAAAAGCAAAGCATTATTCAATCAACAACATTACCGGTCATTGCACCTCCGCCCGATGAAGAGCTTGAACCTGTTAGCATTACCGGCACGATATCATCCAAAACACCATCAATGTTCACAGAATTTAGAGAAGAAGATTTTACGGATGAAGAACAATTAAATCTCATCCTTGACAGAATGATTGAAGTTGGATACGATGCCCTCACTGAATCCGAACGTCATTTCCTTGACCAATACTCCCAAAATTTGCAAAAGTAATTTAGTTGCCAAAGTTTTGTAGTTTTGAAGAAGATAAACTCTTTACTTCAAGGCAACAAGTGTGCAAAACCCCTTAGGGACTTCGACGCTCCTGACATTTTCGCATATTTAATCCTACGGTGACGGTAATTATTTTCGAGAGAGAACAATGAAACAACTCTACATAGACCCGGATATCAGCAAAGCCGAAACATTGCCCGGCTCATTTTATCATGATACCACTATATTTGAGAGTATGAAAGATCGAATATTTGCCTCATCATGGCAATGGATTGGGGATAAACGTCTAAATAGTTTACCGAATAGCACGTATCCATTCTATCTATTAGATAGTTATTTGAATGAGCCAATGGTTTTAATTCGTTCTGCGGATGACACTCTTCGATGTCTTTCCAATGTATGTACTCATCGTGGAAATATCGTGGTGCATAACCCCGGATCAGCCAAATTTCTCACGTGTATGTATCATGGCAGAAGATTCAAACAAGATGGAACATTTGTATCCATGCCTGAATTTTCTTTGACTGAGAATTTCCCCAGACCATGCGATAATTTACATCAATTTGATTTGGTGGAATGGGGTCCATTTTTATTTACGGGAATTTCTCCCCGATTCGAACTGCGTAATATTCTTTCCATCATGAATGAACGCATTGGTTTTTTGCCTCTGGATGAATTTATTCATAAACCGACTTTAGGAAAAGAATATCTTGTGAATGCGCATTGGGCATTGTATTGCGACAATTATCTTGAGGGATTTCATATTCCGTACGTGCATCAGGATTTGAACTCAGTTTTGGATTATGGGCTATATACCACAGAATTATATGATTATTTCAATGTGCAAATCGGATATGCAAAAGATGGTGAGGAATGTTTCATTTTGCCTGAAGGACATCCCGATTATGGTAAATCCATTGCCGCTTATTATTATTGGATATTCCCGAATATGATGTTCAATTTTTATCCTTGGGGTTTATCTATCAATATCGTGAAACCAATAACCATTGATAAAACAAAAGTTAGCTTTATTACATATCTCTATGATGAGAGCAAATTGCATTCGGGGGCGGGAGCAATGTTGGACAAAGTAGAGCGCGAAGATGAATTCGTGGTGGAAAATGTATATAAAGGTCTCAAATCAAGAGTGTATTCAACAGGAAGATTTTCTGTGAATCGCGAACAAGGAACACATCATTTTCACAGACTACTCGCTGATTTTTTGAGACAATAATAATACGTGCTTTTATTATAACTCTGTCTATTGAGGAATACTCAAAGGCAATTGAAGAGATTTTCTTAATGTAGTGAAATCTGAAACACTGAAACCATAAGCGCAACACCATACTTTTCAAACTACGTAATTTTAACAATTTTTATAGACACCCGGCTTCAAACAATTTTTACGACAAATTTATCCAAAACAAATAAGCTTTACTCAATGACAACAAGCGCATATAATGATGCTATGCTGCACAAAATGTTTTGTTGTTTACAACATTATCGTTAGATTTTTGACTGTGTTGCTAAAGTTTTGTAGTTTCGCGATACGGGAAAGCACAATGCGTCCACGCGAACAACAAGCGTAGGCAAACTATAAACAGTGCAGTCCTTCTCATAATTATATTTTCGACTGAGTGCTTTGCTCAAACTATTGAGAAAACAGACAAGCGAACTTTCTATGATTTAGATTGCATTGATTATTGGGACTTATATCGGTTAAACGATAAGAATAGCTTACTTTCCATCACAATGTGGAATTGTTCTTGTTGAGAACATGTTATCGGTATTGCAAAGAAAGTAATGTTGAGCTTCCAGTTTTTTGTTTAGACAAATACATAGTCGGAATTACCGAAACAGCGACGTAAAATTATCTGGAAGTAGGTATCAGTTATTCGTTGTATGAATATGAAAATTTTTTGCCTTGCCTTGTTAGCAATCATTATGTCCCACATCAATGTCTTTGGGCAAGAATTCAAAGTTGATGGCATTAATTATAAAGTAACATCAATGAATCCGGCTACTGTAGAAGTAGCTACGCATTATTCTTTTACCGGCATGGCAAATATTCCGGCTACTGTAACAAATGCATCAATTACGTATGGTGTAACGAGTATTGGAAGTAGTGCATTCGCATATAACAAAGCATTGATATATGTTATCATTCCTAATTCGGTAAAAAATATTAGTGATCATGCCTTCATTAATTGTGAAAGCTTGAGATTAGCAAACATTCCTAATTCGGTAAAAAATATTGGAAATCGTGCATTCTACGGGTGTTCAAGTTTGACTTCAATTACCATTCCTAATTCGGTAATGAGTATTGGTGATGCCGCTTTCTCAGGTTGTACCGGCTTGACTTCAGTTACCATTCCTAATTCGATCACAACTATTGAAAGCCGTGTATTCGCAGAGTGTTGGAGGTTGAGTTCAATCAGCATTCCTAATTCGGTCACAACTATTGCTGGGAGTGCGTTTATAAATTGTATCAGCTTGACTTCTGTAAGTATTCCTAATTCGGTAACATTTATTGGAAGCCGTACATTCGCATATTGTACCGCTTTGACTTCAATAGACATTCCAAATTCGGTAGAAACTATTGAAGAAAGTGTATTCGAACAATGCCAACGATTGACTTCAGTAAATATTCCGAGTTCGGTCACAACTATTGGGAGGTATGCATTCGTAAGAGCCGGATTAAAATCTATTAACCTTCCTAATTCCTTGACAACTATTGGGGCGTATGCATTCGCAAGTGCCGGATTAACTTCATTAGATATTCCCAATTCTGTTACATATATCGGTGACAATGTATTCAACAATTGTAAAGATCTGACCTCGGTGAACATTGGTAATTCGGTAATGAGTATTAGTTATGCCGCTTTCTCAGGTTGTTCCGGTTTGACTTCGGTTATCATTCCGAGTTCGGTCACAAGTATTGGAGGTTATGCATTCCAAAACTGTACAGGTTTGACTTCGGTGAACATTCCTAATTCTGTTATCAAGATTAGTGATTATGCATTCAAAGGTTGCGACAGTATGACTTCAGTTACTTTGGGTAATTCAGTAACGAGTATTGGTGATGCCGCTTTCTTAGATTGTTCCAGCTTGACTTCGATTATTATTCCTTCTTCAGTAAAAACTATTGGAAAATCAGCATTCGAAAATTGTACCGGATTCACTTCGGTTACTTTGGGTAATTCAGTATTGAGTATTGGTGATAACGCTTTTTCACGTTGTTCCAGCTTGACTTCAATTATTATTCCTCATTCGGTAAATACTATTGGAAAATCAGCATTCGAAAATTGTACCGGATTCACTTCGGTTACTTTGGGTAATTCGGTGACGAATATTGGTGAATCTGCATTCGCACATTGTATAGGCTTAACTTCGGTTACTTTGGGTAATTCGGTGACGAATATTGGTGAATCTGCATTCGCACATTGTACAGGCTTAACTTCGGTTACTTTGGGTAATTCGGTGACGAATATTGGTGAGGCTGCTTTTAATGTTTGTACAGGCTTAACTTCGGTTACTTTGGGTAATTCGGTGACGAATATTGGTGAATCTGCATTCGCACATTGTACAGGCTTAACTTCGGTTACTTTGGGTAATTCGGTGACGAATATTGGAAACAGTGCATTCGCATATTGTACCGGATTGACTTCTCTTACCATTCCTAATTCAGTGACCACTATTGGAAACAGTGCATTCCACAGTTGTACCAGATTGACTTCAATCAATATTCCTATTTCAGTTACAAGTATTGGTGAAAGTACATTCGCATATTGTACCGGATTGACTTCTCTTTCCATTCCTAATTCGATCACAACTATTGAAAGCCGTGTATTCGCAGAGTGTTGGAGGTTGAGTTCAATCAGTATTCCTATTTCAGTTACAAGTATTGGTGAAAGTACATTCGCCGGTTGTAGAGAATTGACTTCGATCAATATTCCTGATGCGGTTACAAGTATTGGTGACGGTGCATTTGCCGGTTGTTACAGATTGACTTCGATTAATATTCCTGATGCGGTTATCAGTATTGGTGATTATGCATTCTCCGGTTGTGACGGATTGACTTCGATCAATATTCCTGATCATGTGACGAGGGTTGGTGACGGCTTATTCGAAAACTGTTTTCGCTTACATTCTGTAAATATCCCTAAATCTGCTATTAGTATTGGTTATGATGCATTCAAAGGTTGTTCCAGTTTGAGGTCAGTAATCTTTCCTAACACTGTTAAGTATATTAAAGAAGGTGCGTTCTTAGATGCCGGCTTGACATCGGTCACTGTTAATTGGACAAAACCTTTGGAAATCAGTACCAATGTATTTACAGGTCCATTATCAATGGACACTTTATATGTGCCGATCGAAACTCAAAACGCTTATAGAACTACACCTGTTTGGAAGGATTTTAAAATACAAGTAATTAAACAAACTTTCTCTGTTAATGACATCAATTATACAATTACATCATCAAGTCCGCCTACTGTAGAGGTAGGATTGAATACTTCCTTTGTCGGAAGTGCAAACATTCCGGCGACTGTTACAAATGCATCAATTACATATTCCGTAACGAGAATTGGATCTAATGCATTTGAAAATTGTACGGGCTTGGCTTCTGTAAGCATTCCAAATTCAGTAACGAGTATTGGTGCAGCCGCATTCAAAAATTGTAAGGGCTTGGTTTCTGTAAGAATTCCTAACTCTGTAACGATTATTAGTGCAACTACATTCGCAGAGTGTAGCAATTTGGCATCGGTAAGCATTCCTAATGTTATTAAGAGTATTGGTGCAAGTGCATTTGCAAAGTGTAGCAGTTTGACTTCGATTAACATCCCTAATTCTGTAATGAATATTGGGCAACAAGCATTCGCAGGTGCCGGTTTGACATCGGTAACCGTGAATTGGATAACCCCCTTGGCAATAAATGCCAATATTTTTAACGATGTAATATTATCGGCAGTAACATTATATGTACCGGATACAGCCAGAAAACGTTACAGCACTACGCCCGTTTGGAAAGATTTTAAAATCGAAGTTTTTGGGCAAAAATTTACAAATGATGATATCTCTTACACAGTGACATCATTAATTCCACCTACTGTGGCGGTGGCAAAAAATTCTTCGTTTATTGGCAATGCAAATATTCCGGCAACAGTAAACTCCACATCAATTTCAGGCAATGGAAATGTTTCGACATCTATAACAAATGCCTCTATTACGTATGATGTTACAGGTATTGAAGAAGAGGCATTCGCAGGGTGCAAGGGCTTGACTTCGGTAAACATTCCCCAGTCTGTGACAAGCATTGGTGACAGAACATTTTCTGATTGTTCGGCATTGGCATCGGTAACGGTACATTGGAAAATGCCTTTAGAAATAAACGCCAATGTTTTTGAAAATGTTACTATACCGAATGTAATTTTATATGTACCCGAAGGAACTCAAGATGTATATAAAAAGACACCTGTTTGGAAAGATTTTAATATAGCGGTCATAAGCGCACTGCATGATTTTGATGTACAAGATAATCTCGTTCAAGTATTTCCCAATCCTGTATCACATTCATTTACCGTAAGTTCCCCTGATAATCTTGAAGGTAATTTCAGCTATACAATAATTGATGTAGAGGGGAGAATCGTCTCACAAGGAAATTCGTCATATACTAAACCAATTAACACGGAGAACTTAGCAACGGGGAATTATATTATCAACATCATAACAGAACAGGGCAAACAACTATCACAAACATTGATAAAGAATTAAGTGTTTTGTCTTTAGGTATGTGGGTTTTTAAGGAACATTGAAGTGCAAACTTGGAAATTTTGAGTTTCAGAACTATGTATTCACAATGACATTATTCTGAGTTTTTATATTATTTCACAATTAAGTTTTTTGCATAGAATGTTCATACAATGACTATATACTTTTCTCTTTCTCCGTCAACAACATTACTATTTGACGATAATCACCTGTACATACTATGATAATGATCCACAGTACAAAAGGAATTACATATGATAAACCTATTTGATTCATAAGAATAATTTCTAATATTTCCTGCATACTTTGTTTCGACTCTTGAGAAAAACCATACCAACCAATACCGGATAATTCACCATATACTACAACAACAAAACCAAGTAAGAACAATATCCACATACAAAGAAGCACCAATCCTATTACCATAATAAACATACTTCTTTTTAAAGCCAAAGGCAAAGACAATGATAAAGCAATCATCATTGCTATTGGCAAATATGCTTGTAAACGTGAATTAGTCCCCACACTTCCCATTGGTGGATAACCATTGGGCAAACGAAGATTGTGATTTGTTATTTGGATTTGTGTATCGTTATCCCTCAAACGAGCCGCTATCCCTTGTGCAGAATATGATGGTTTATATTGCACATCCACATTATGCCACATTGTCTTAAAAACCATTGTTCCCACTGATCGAAACATCCCCGCAAATGGCTTGTTAAATCCTAAAAACAATATCAATATAAAAAATACATACCATGCAAAGAATTTTCCGACAAATATCCCTATAGTCTTAAACATTACTCCATCCTTTTTTTCTTATAATTCCCACGTACAACAAAAACATCACCAAAGCACATATAATAAAAACAGGTTGCCATATCTCAATATGGAATAACTCAAACAATTCCTGTGAATATGTACCGGCATAATAAAGCGATAGCAAGCGAATAATATTCAGTGTAAACAGCAAACAGACACCTGATATTACACCCATAATGCGTCCATATATTTTTGCAGGAAAACATAGCACAACAACAGAAAATAGAGTTATCGGCTCAAGGGCATCACATCCATACGCAATATCCATAGAAAAAGAAGGAGATTGGACCACTGTGCGTATTATAGAAACCTTTTCTCCCATGATATTTAACAATGCAGAAGTAATCCGGGCAAGTATTTGTAGATAACTTGGCAACATATCTTGACGGAACCACTGAGTTCCCGTAATACTATAATAGATAACCATAACAATCCCTACAGTCAAGATAAAAAACAATTGGGATTTGTTTTTTTGTACTATCTCTATAATTTTTCCTTGTATTGATTGAGCCGGTTTGTTTGTTTTTTTGATATTTGCCATATAATTAAGCTATGTATTACTGTTTCAAAATAAAAAAGGTATAGAATTAAATTTCTATACCTTTTTACTATGAGGAATAGTATTCAACTTATGCAGTTAACGCTTGTTTTTCTCTCATTTTATACCAAGCTGTACCAACAAGCAGTACGGCAAATATAATCATTGCCCATTCGCCTAAAGTTGGGACAGTAATAGGGGAAGAGTCTGCAATCCACGTGGGGTCATCTGCCCCAACAGCGTTTGTTGCGCCAAGTGTCATTGTGTTTCCTCCAATGGCATCCGCTGTTGTTTGTCCCGTACCTTCATTCATAGGATAATATGCCACGAGATTTGCAAAATTTGGATGAGAAGAATTCGCAGCTTGTTGAAAATTATTGAGGATGGTTGCTGTTGGTAGAGCTATATTCCACACACGCAATTCATCTATATCTCCCGGAAAATCAATTCCTACAGTAGCACCCGGAGCACCGGGTACATTTGGTGCGTTACTGGCTGTCCACCCTTGTTGGACACCATTAACAATTAAATGCCATGTCCCTGCTGTTCGGCGCAAAGCAAGGTGTGTCCATATATTTACGGGCAAATTGTATCCTGTACCAACATCAATGACTCCACCGGCAAGAAAATGGATTTGAGCTGTATTTGTATTAATATAGTATCCATAACCACTCGTCGATGGATCACCATTATAGACAAGCAATCGAATTCCTCCCGGAGTACCATTCCATCGTACCCAACATTCCATAGTGAGATTATCAACGATGGTGGTAAAGTTAGTTGTTGTCTGAAGCTTTTTCGCAGCACCAAACCGCAATGCCTGAGCAGAACTTGTTTGAATAGTTAGAGATGTTAAAGCAGCGAACAGACAGAACATTACGATTTTTTTCATAGGCTTTCCTTTTTTGTATGTAATTGATAAATTTTTTGAACTAAACAACACAAAATACTTGCCATTTCTCGTTTAACCACTACGACAAAACTACGACAACACTACAATTTAAACTTCTTTTTCTTTAACATTACCTTTTTATGTTGTTCACTATTCTGACTTTTGTTCTTTCTGACTTTTGTTCTTTTTTCTATTCGCTTTTACATGTAAATTTGTGGTATATGTCACACAGTTTTATCAATAAATTATGTCTTTTTCTTTTTTTCGTTCCTCTTCCTCAAAAGTCGAACAAGAACACATTCCACCTTCATCAACCGATTTACCTGTTTTAGCTCAACAAGAAACAACAAGTAATAACCATGCACAATCAGTTCTGGATATTGTTCATAATTATCTTGATGATCAGTCTTTTAACAATGAAGAACTACCCTATCAACTTAAAAATCAAACCCTTGCAATAAAAGACCTTATAGACAACTACATTCAAGCAGCCGTTTTATCCATTGAAAGATCTGTCCAAACAGCACGTTTATTAACTGAATTCAATACACATGGTTATCTTTTCAATAAAAACTTTAGCGAAGATGCTGACCGTATGCGAGGATTTGCAGCATCCGTTGAGGAGTTATCAGGAACAGCCAAAGAAATAGCAAACCATTCGTATCATGCTTCTCAAGTAACAGAAACCACAAGACAAACAGCAGCTGATGCAGCAGGTATCATAAAAAACTTAACTGTAGAGCTCAACACAGTTCGTACCACGATTACAAAAATTGATAAACAAATGTCAGAGTTTATGCGCCAGACCGAGTCCATTAATCATTTGTCGGAAACAATTCAACAAATCGCATCGCAAACGAACTTACTCGCTCTTAATGCCGCTATTGAAGCAGCGCGTGCGGGTGAGCATGGCAGAGGTTTTGCCGTTGTTGCCGATGAAGTTCGAAAACTATCTGAAAAAACGAATCTTGCCGTCAAACAAATTCAAGATTCATCTAAAGCAATTTCAAGTCAATCTTCTACAATTACAACATACGTGTCAGAAAGTGGCTCATCTGTGGATTCAACTCTTTCTGCCTTCGACACTCTGGTTGGTTCTCTCAATGAATCTGTCAAAACTGCAGAACAAGCGAGTTCCGCCGTAGCACAAATCAGTTCCGCTTCTAAAGATCAAAGTATAGCCACAGAAGATTTATCTCGCGTACTTTTTGGTTTGGACACCTCACTTGAATCACACAAACATACTCTCGAAAATTTATTTTCTCTTTCGGATCAAATGACATCTTTCAATACCGAAGCTGTCACATGTTTTGCAAAAATCCATTTTGATAGTATTTTAATTTCAATCGCAAAATCGGACCATATTTCATGGGTGAAACGTGTTTCCGATTCGGTTATAGGAAAAACAAGTGTTCATAGCAAAGAATTAACTGATCACTATGCTTGTCGTTTGGGAAAATGGTATTACACCATAGGCACACAACGCTATAGTAATTATCATGAATTTACAAGTCTTGAGCCAATCCATAAAAAAGTACATGAAACAGGGAAATTAATCGTGGATGCTGTTGAGAGAGGTGATGTAGATAGAGCAAGAACTCAATTGGATGTATTGTTTGATTTGCGTGAGCAAGTTATTCAAAAATTAGATGGTTTACTCATAGCTATAACTTCTTAAGTATAAAAATATCCTTTTGCTCATTATATCAAAAATCCCTTTTCACAACATTGGTGAAAAGGGATTTTTTTTGCGTATTAAAAAAAGAGCACTAACTAAACTGCTCTACATCTTTCACTTGGCGATAGCCGCTGCTTCCTTTGTCTCGACGTTCCATTGCCACTAATGCAGAAGCATATATTTCTTTCCATGTCAGCCCGAATTTTACCATCAACTCTTCCGGTTCGCCGCTACCTCCGAAACTATCTCTCACTCCTACAAACTCAACCGGCACGGGAGCATTTTTTGCAGTGACTTCTGCAACAGCTCCTCCAAGCCCACCATGAACTTGATGCTCCTCGGCAGTAACAATAGCACCGCATTCACGCGCAGCATTCACAACCGTTTCTACATCGAATGGTTTAATTGACGGACAATTAATAACACGTGCTTGTATTCCTTTTTTTGCTAATTCTGTGGCAGCAAGCATGGATTCCCATACCAAAGCCCCATTAGCAATCAAAGCAATGTCATTGCCTTCGCGGAACACTTGTGCTTTTCCTATTTCAAAGGGTGTATCCTCTGTGGTAAAAAGCGGCACAGGTGAGCGTCCAAAACGAATATATGCCGGACCTACTTTTTCACCCATCGCTATCGTTGCTTTTTTTGCTTCCAGATAATCGCAAGGCACAATCATGGTCATGTGCGGTAAAGTACGCAAAAACGCAACCTCTTCCAAAACCTGGTGTGTGGCACCGTCCGGACCAACGGAAATACCGGCATGACCACCACCAATTTTCACATTCGCTTCATTATAGCAAACGGAAATACGTAATTGATCGGCATTACGCAAAGCACAAAAAGCACCATAACTTGCAAAAAACGGAATCTTTCCGCTTAAAGCCAAACCGGCGGCTATTGTGGTTGCATTTTGCTCTGCAATACCAATAGAAAAAAATCTGTCGGGAAATTTATCTTTAAATAAAGATGTCATAACCGAACCAGTGATATCACCACCTAAAACCACGACATTGTCATGTCTCTCACCGAGTGTAACCAAACCTTCACCAAAACCGTGGCGCGTGGGTTTAGAACCGAGTAATGTTAATTCTTGCATACAAATTCCTTATTATTTTTTTACGTTTGTTTGTGCTATTTTTTCTAATAACTGCAAATCCAATAATTCCAGCACTTTTGAAGGTGAGCCAAAATCTTGGGTATATTTAAGAACTTCAATATCTATCCCAAAACGTTGAGAAACAGCAAAACGAATAGATGCTGATTTCTCGTAGATGTTTACCATTTGAAAACCTTTGCCCGCTCCTAATGTTAACGATGTCATTTCAACACCTATTTCCGAACGTGGCACTTCATAGCGCTCACGTATGGCATAATAATGTCCCGCATAATCGGTTATTCCTATACGCACAGTTACACCTGTGCCATATATCACTTCTATATCAGCTCTGGTTTCATAACCATACGCTGTTTCAGATCTTCCCGTTGATGGTGTAAGAATTTTTGCACCACCAACCACCGTAGGCATACATTTCATCAATTCTTTTCCCGTAACAGGAGAAAAATCGTCTTTAACAATTTTTGTTTTTTCTTTGTTTTGTGTTGTTTGTTGCTGCATAGATGAGGGCGGCTGTATTGCTACGGCAGGCGATTCCCTGTACACCGGTTTTTTTTCTTCTGCACATGACGATAGCAACATTATCACGGCAAAAACAAATACGATATTTCTCATATTTATGGTCATTGTCACACCAATTCAGCCAATGCTTGTTGAGCTTGTTCTACCGATGGCGGCATACCATGCCATTTATAATTATCATTCATAAATGACACACCGTGTCCCATATATGTTTTTGCAATAATAGCTGTTGGTTTGCCTGTGTTATTTTTTTGATTTTCTAAGAACCTATCAAAAGCACCCATTAATTCCGTAAAATTATGACCATCAACAACCACGGTATCAAACCCGAATGATTTACATTTTTCATCTATCGGATATACATCCAAAACTTCTTTTATTCTACCGTCAATTTGACAGTCATTATTATCAATAATCCAGCAGAAATTATCTAATTTAAAATGTGAAGCAGCCATAGCAGCTTCCCACACACTTCCTTCTTGTAATTCACCGTCGCCGGTTAAACTAAATACTCTGCGATCATTTTTATCCAATAATTTATCACTCATTGCCATACCGACAGCAATAGATATTCCTTGACCGAGAGACCCGGAAGATGTTTCCACACCGGGTAATCCCATATCACGTCCCGGGTGACCTTGTAAACGTGTATTATATTTGCGCAATGTTGCTAATTCTGCTTTGGGAAAACACCCTGCATTTGCCAAAGTAGCATACATCACCGGACACATATGACCAGCACTTAATACAAATCTATCGCGCCCTTCCCATTGCATATCTTCGGGTTTGTAGCGCATATATCCGCCAAAATACATTGTTGCAAAAATATCAGAGGAACCAAGAGGCCCTCCGCTGTGACCTGATTGCGCAAGAGCAAGTGATTTAATAATATCCCTGCGAATATGCAATGCTATTTCAGCCAATTCTTGCTCTGATTGTCTTTGATTCGGAAATACTTTTTGTTCAAATTCAATATTCATAGTAATCTCAATAATAATTTATAATAAAAAAATTAATTCCAATCATCTTGCCATTGTGCAAGCCATTCTTTTGCTTCTTTTGTGACAATTTCAAGTGCTTGTTCATCGAAAGGTGAAATCAAATTACCTGTTTTAATAATATCTAAAAATGTTTGGCTTCCACCCACTTTACAAATAGCAATATAATCCTTGACCGCTGTGTCCCAATCTTTTCGGGAACGAACCCAAAATTGCAGTGCACAGGTTTGCGCCAACACATAATCAATATAATAAAAAGGCATACCAAAAATATGTTTTTGAAATTGCCACATAGTACCATTTTCCATATAGGGTATATTATCGTAATTACGCCATGGCAGATATTTTTTTTCAAGACTTCGCCACATTGCATTACGTTCTTGCGGTGTAGCTTCCACATTGTCAAACACCCAATGTTGGAATTCATCTACAGCACAACCATACGCCATAAACATTAAAGATTTGACCAAATGATAATAATAAAATCTATTGGTTTGTTTTTCAAAAAATTTATCCATCCATTTCCATGTCATATATTCCATTCCCATAGAATGTATTTCACATGCTTCAAGGGTAGGGAAATAAAATTCCGGTGCTTTATGATGACGGCTTTCCCATACTTGGAATGCATGACCGGCTTCATGGGTCAGCACTTCAACGTCGTGGGTTGTACCATTAAAATTAGAAAATATAAACGGCACCCCGTAACGTGGGAAATTAGTGCAATATCCACCTACCGATTTATTGGGACGTGTGACTAAATCCATCAAATCACGATCTATCATCGTACGGAAAAACACATCCGTTTCCGGTGATAATTCTGCATACATTTCTTTTGCTCTTTCTACTATCCAATCGGGACTTCCTTGTGCTGTTGGGTTGCCTTCCGAAAACATTAAAGATTCATCGTGAAAACACAGAGTGTCCACACCGAGTCGCTTGCGTTGATCTTCGTACAATTCCGACAAGAAAGGTACAATTTTGTTAAACACGGTATCGCGGAATTTTTCTACATCTTTTGCTGTATATTCACTTCTACCAAGTTCAATGTATCGTAATTCAATATAATTTTTATATCCTAAAGTAACAGCCATTTTATGGCGGATTTTTACTAATTTATCATAAATTTCATCAATTTTTTCACCATTTTTTTCAAGATAGGCATATTTCGCTTGCTGAGCGCGCAATCGCACATTTCTGTCGGTGTCTGTTAATAATTTTCCGAGTGAAGACAAATTATGAGTTGTACCGTCAAATTCTATTTCAGCAGATGCAATGATTTCTTCATATTGTTTTACAATATGCGCTTGCTCTATTAAAAAGGGCTTAATTTCAGGATTAAATGTACGGATAGAATCTTGCAAACGCAGAATCAATACATTACCCCATTCTTTTTCTATATCTTCCACAAATGGAGAATCAAGAATTTTTTTTATAAAGTTTGTCTTAATTTCCGAGATAGCGGGACCAATTTCATCAAGATAGTCTTTTTCGTTTTTAGCCCATTCATCTTTGACATTTTGGCTGAATTTTGTTCCAATCAAACTTGTGTTTGTTCTGTAATCAATACGTATTTCATTCCATTCTTTGATAATTTCAATTGCTTGTTCCGATGTCTGCGCTTTGTCAAACCTATCATTAAGCTCTTGATATTGTGTTGTTACCTCCGTCAAAGAAGGACGATTGTAGATGAACTGCGAGTATGTGAGTTCTTTACCTTGTGATTCGGACATCGCTTATATGTGTAAGTGAATAAAAAGTCTGCAAAATTAGCAATTAAGATTCTCTTATGACGTTACAAACACCAAGGATTGTTCATTCTTATGAAAAACATACTCGGTTTACTATGAAAGTATCCAACCCATTCAAAAAAAAACACCGCCGCGCTCACACTACCGATAATCTTGGATTTGGTTCACAAACAGGCAATCAAGGTACCCGTTTTATGGATAAAAACGGTACATTTCTCATCCATCGAACCGGTATTCCCTTTTTTCAGATATTTGATTCATACCATTGGTTGATGACAGCCTCGTGGACCACGTTTTTAGCATTTGTGGCGGGCTTTTATGTCATTATCAATACCGTGTTTGCTCTTTTGTACTTTTTCATAGGCACGGAGTATTTGGAAGGATCACGTGCTCAGACAATGTTTGAGCATTTTATGGAGGCGTTTTTCTTTAGCTCCCACACGATAACAACCGTAGGATATGGATCTATATCACCACGAGGTTTTCTATCGCAAAGTGTGGCAGCTATCGAGTCTTTCCTTGGTTTGTTATCGTTTGCCCTTGTCACCGGACTTCTCTATGGACGTTTTTCGCGTCCTGTAGCTCATCTGATTTTTAGTCCCCGGGCAATAGTTGCCCCTCACAAATCCGGAAGAGGTTTTATGTTTAGGGTTGCCAATGCCAAAAACAATCTGCTATCCGAGGTTCATGCACAGGTTACTTTAGCAAGAACGGAAATCAACAATGGCATATCTTCCCGTAAATTTTACCGTTTACCTTTGGAATACGATACGGTAAATTTCCTCACTATAGGATGGACTATCAATCACCCTGTGGATGAGTCAAGTCCTCTTTACGGTATCACTCAACAAGAATTTGAGGAATCTGATGCAGAGTTTTTAATATTATTGAATGGTTTTGACAATACTTTTTCGCAAAATGTACAAAAGACTCACTCATATAAATGGCATGAGTTCTTATGGGGACATAAGTTTACCCCAATGTATGAACGTGATCGTGATTCAGAATTTACTTTACTTCACTTAGATAGAATAGGAAACACCAATCATGTACAATTACCTGATTTACTTACTTCAGAACCTCCTTTTTTGCCTGATGAACCATGAGATTAGAGTTTTACAATAATCCTTTTGATTGCGTTGTTTGTTTAAATGGAGACATGCCAGCACCTCATATACTTGCGGCACTGCATCCGGCACCTTTTATTGCTGCCGACGGTGCTTCCAAACAACTTCAGAGGTTAGGCTTCTTTCCGGCTGTTATTATTGGCGATATGGACAGCACAGAAGTATATACCTCTTTTCCTCAAAGCCATATTGTCCACCTTCCTGAACAAGAGACTAATGATTTTGAGAAAACTTTGCGTTTCTGCATTGAAAACAATTATCACCACATTTTGATTTGTGGCTTTCACGGAGGGGAACTTGACCATACACTTAATAATTGGAGTGTGTTCATGAAATTTTGTCCTCTTATGTCCCTCACTATACTTGATGGAGAGCGTTATGCTATTCCTGTAATGCAAAGTATTTCATTTTCCACTGTGAAAAATGAGCTTATTTCTCTTATTCCTCAACCATCTTGCACTCTTAGTTTACATGGATTTGTTTGGAATCTACACAAAGAACTTCTTCGTTTGGGGGAAAGGGAAGGGGCGCGCAACAGAGCATCTGCGACAATGTGTTCTATTGAAATCCATGATGGTCAGTTACTTTGTTTTTTATCTCATCGCTTTCCTTTTGTTCCTACTTTTGTAGAGTAAATGAGCAAAAAGTTATTCTTGTATTAAGTAATAGTTAAATTTTTATAGTAAAAATACTTTATCTCCTGTGGAAATGTGGAAAACTAATGTGGATAAAAGTAATATAAGCGATTATGTACAAAAGACAAAGAAAGAAAATTTCCCCCCAAATTTGTGTGGAAAACTTTGTGAATAATTGTAATGTTTTACACATAAAAGTGGATAAAGTTATGTTCTCCACAAAAAAAGTGAGAGTTTACCCCACAGATTATGGTGTTTTTTACTCCAAATGAGCATAATGTGTGCAATTTTGTGGAAAATATCTTCAAGTGAGTTAATATAGTTGAGTTATCTGTAGTTTTTTTTATTTTTCCAAGGACTTACGATGAATATTGCCATTGGTGCCGATCATGCCGGTTATGAATTAAAAAATCTTATTGTCTCTTTTTTAGTAGAACAAGGTCACAATGTGAATGATTGTGGAACATATTCTTCAGAATCGGCAGACTATCCCGATTATGCAGTTGCAGCTTGTCACTTGGTCGAAAACAATGAATGTGATTGTGCTGTACTTGTTTGCGGCAGCGGCATAGGTGTTTGTATTACTGCCAATAAAGTGAAGGGGATACGTGCAGCTAATTGCCTTGTTAAGGAACAAGCTGCCTTGTGCCGACAGCATAATAATTGTAATGTTGTAACCTTGGGTGCTCGGTTTTTATCGTATGACGAGGCAAAAGATATAGTTACAACATTTTTAGCCACTGAATTCGAAGGTGGTCGTCATCAAAAACGTGTTGATAAAATACACAGCCTTACACATTGTTAAGGCAAGGAAATTGAACCGAGTATGGCTTCTCGCGATGCTCCTGTGACGGATGGAATATTGGATGGTAAACCAGATAATGTTCTATAACAAAGGTAAGCAAAACACATAGCTTCTTTGGCATCGCTGTTTATGCCGAATGATTCTGAGGAACACAGAGAAAGTTGAGGCATATTTTCTTTCAATCTCTTCATAAGAAACAGGTTGTGTTTACCGCCGCCTGCAACTATCATTGTGCCGGGATTATTTGATAATCTTGCTATATGGTCGGTTATGTGCCATGCAGTAAGCTCTGTGACTGTGCGAATTAGGTCATTAGGGGGATAATTTGCGTATGTTTTGCAGAGATAGTCCGCATAGTCTTGACCAAAAAATTCTCGTCCGGTTGATTTTGGCAGGGGAGTACGATAGAATAAATGGCTTTTTAGCTCTTGTAGCATCTCATGAATTATGAAGCCATTACGTGCATATTCTCCATTGTTGTCGAAAGGAATATTGTAATATTTCATGCAAAGAGCGTCTATGAGAACATTGCCGGGACCTGTGTCGCATGCAACAATAGGAGTTTGTGAATCACGAGGTGGCAACACTGTTATATTTGCCATACCTCCTATATTGATTGCTATATTCGTATCGGTATCGGACGAAAAATATTCTTTGTCAAATATTGGCACCAGGGGAGCACCCGTACCTCCAAGTGCAACATCGGCACTTCTAAAATCACTTACTACAGGGATAGATAGTATTTTTGCAAGAACTTCTCCATTGCCGGCTTGCAATGTGCAGTTTTTCTGTCGCGGATCATGCCAGAGAGTTTGTCCATGAATACCAATTGCAGAAATTGAGTTCATATCATATTTGGACTTTGTGCATAGGTCTCTTATACATTGTGCATAGACTCTACTAAGTTCATGATGTATATGGCTATACATAGATATTGGTGCTGGTTCATTTAACAAAGTAACTATGTTCTCTTTCATTGTAGTTGGGTATTCCGAACACATAAAGTGGCATAGTTCTATTGTGATTGAATTATCAATGGTTTGAAGTCGGCACAATGCGGTGTCTATACCATCTAAAGATGTTCCGGTCATGATACCAACGATGTATTGGGGTTTATTGTTCCAGTTACTAAGTAAGTTTGTAAATCTATTCATGTCATTATATTATGAAGTTTGAATTCCGTTCCGTGTCGTATATGTTTGATGTTCTACCGGTCATTGATTCGCTTTCAATGGTGTTTCCTGAACATGGTTTTACTGTTGTCGAGGGTGCCATGGGAGCCGGTAAATCAACGTTGTTTGAGTTATTGCTAGGCGATAAATTACCATCTCAAGGAACAGCATATATTAACGGTCAAAGTACCAAAGTTATGAAACTGTCGCAAAGACGCGAACTTCGACGCAAATTAGGTATTGTTCGTCAATCTAATGCATTCTCTCATCATTATACTATTGAAGAAAATATCATGATACCACTTTTTGTCTGCGGAATGAAGGAAAATGAGTCGAGAAAGAGGACTATGGATATTCTCTCCGAGTATGAGCTAAGTCATTTGCGCTCAAAGTTTCCTTATGAAGTGTCTTTTGGTGAGTTGAAACTTTTATCTCTTATCCAAGCAACGATTTTTGAGCCTGATTTTCTTCTTGCTGATGAACCTACTATAGGCTTAGACTCAAAATCTTCTGATGTTTTCTTTGATATAGTTAGTAAGTATATGCCTGAAAAAAAAGGGGTTATGGTGTTTACCTTCAATAGAAACACATTTGTTAAACACACTGACGCACTTTTTGAACTTGTTGATGGTAATGTAGTTAAGGTGCAACATTCTAAGAAAAATGAGGAGTAAGTATGGAACATCCAACACGGGTCGGTTTGATTGGTTATGGGAAAATGGGGAAAGAATTGGAGCGACTTTCAGATTCTTTTTCGCTTTCAATCGTAGAAAAATTTGATATTTATAACTTGTTGAAAAATAAAGATTTGTCAAATATTGATGTTCTGATTGACTTTTCTGCTCCTTCTGCTGCTTTATCTCATATTGAATATGCTGTTGCTCACAATACACCATTAGTTTTAGGGGTGACCGGATGGTATGATTCTCTATCGGTAGTACAAGATATCGTTGCAAAAGGAAAAGGAAGTGTTATCTATGGTTCAAACTTCTCAATAGGTATGAATATCCTTTTCACGATGACGAGTTTGTTAAGCCGGCTTGCTTATCAAAGCCAAATATATGATGTCTCTTTACATGAATCCCATCATCGTCACAAATTAGATAGTCCTTCAGGAACAGCTATATCTTTGTCAAATATAGTGTTAGATGAATTTAAATCAAAAACGGTTCTATGTACTGAGTCCGTAAATGGTCGCCATATTCTCCCTCATGAACTTCATGTATCGTCTCAGAGAATGGGTTCTGTGATTGGTGAGCACACATTATCATTTGACAGTGATTGCGACACAATAACTCTGTCACATTCTGCAAAAAACAGAGATGGTTTTGCAAGAGGCGCACTAATGGCAGCACGATGGATCGTTGGCAAACAAGGTCTTTATGAGTTTAGTGATGTTTTTGAAGAGGTGATTCGTGTTTAAGTCCCTGTCTGTTTGTGTGTTTTTGTTGGTTGGTGCAGTTTTAGTGATTGCGCAAGAGCAATCCAAACCACAATTGCATTTAAAGCCAAAAAAATCAGTGGTTTATTATCCTGATTCTGTTAGGTTTGTACGTGAAAGCATCAAAGTTATAAACACTGGTGGTTCACCAATGACTATCAAAGAGGTAAAAAGTTCTTGTGGTTGCGCAACCGCCGGTGTTGGTCGTGCTGTAATACATCCAACATCGTTGGGTTACATTTATTTGAATATAGATGTATCACGATTAACAGATAGTGTTATGCGAGTTGATTATTACATTTATACCAATGCCGAAGATTCTGTTGTTACTTATCCTGTGTATCTCCATAAAAAACAAACACAAAAGCATTAGAAAGTAAAGTCCAGACCGAGAGAGAACAAATTGAATCTACTAATACTGTAGTCGAAGGCAATTGTCACTGGACCTATTGGTTTTGCAACACCGAGAATCAGTTTATGGTTAGTATCTTCGATTGTTCCTTTTGCTACTTGGGGTTCGGTATCGCCCGGATAACCATTTTCAGGGTCTGCAACTATTTCACCATTTTTCTCAACCCTGAGACCCAAATCCTTTTGTAAGGTTACGGGTAGGGTGTAAGTATAGGTTGAGACAATATTAAATTGTTCAAAAGAATAGCCGCCAAAGAATTCAAGATCGCCAAACCAAGGAGTAATATCTTTAAATTTTTTACTGAATTGAAGATTAGCATCATAGATATTGGCATCTGCTTTCAACTCTGCTTTTGTGAAACCTACTATTTGCGCTAAGCTTGTTTGTTGATATACTACTTGTACGGCGACATCTAATGGTGCTTCATCGAAATACTGTGAAAGAGAGTGTTTAAGCCCAATGCCATAAAAAGAGAAATCGCCTATGTTTTTATCAAATTTCACGGGTGGAATAAAGCGTAAAAGTAACTCTGTTCCATAGAATGAGCCAATTTCAAATTGAGGAACTCCCGCAAACACTTGAGAAATGTCACCACCTGTTGGTAGGGGAAAAGCGGGGGGAAGTCCATTGATCGCATTATTTAAACTTATTCTTTGTTCCTCTGAAAGTTGTGCGTTTGGAATTATTCTTAGTAATCCGTCTAGCTCTTTTCTAAAGTAGTTTTTGTCTAGTGTTAGATTGCCTTCACCTTTACCAAATATTGTTGGTGATGAAGATGGAAATGTTATTCCGCTTGTAGGGTCTTCTAAACCCTTGGCAAAAATATATCGTATTATTCCGTAAATAAGTTTTGATGTATCTCTAGTTACTGGAAGTTCAATTAATGAACTAAATGTTTTATTTAACTCATCACTAGAATTACCAACAGGGCTTATGGGTTTAAATGATTTTTGATCATCACGAACTGCACCGGTCATTGCGTGGATACCAAATCGAAAATATGGTTTATCAACTTTTTTCGGAACATGAGCCGATCTAAAAAATCGAGAATTGGAAGTTGCATTACTTGTTGTTACGAGAGGGGTGAGAAATCCTGTACTATTGTTACCAAGCAAATCTCTTGATAAGGATCTGGCAATAGAAACTGTGGTTGGATTATATTTTGGTGTTGGATCTTGCGCTAATGCAGAATATGCGACGAAGAAACACAGAGCGAAAAGAAGTTTTGTAACACTATTCATTATATTTCCTTTATTTCAACCATATCTGCTGCTAATAACAAAGCACCATCCAAAGCGTTGCCGATTGGTTTCTTTATTTTTATACCACTTTTACTATCCAGATTTTTTTTGAGTAGTCTCAAAAGAATTGTTTCATTTTCGAGCATACCGCCCATTAAGCAAACATCAGAAGTCTTTGTTCCCAATTTTTTATGGAGCGTTTTGATGCTTTCAGTCAAGTGTTGAGAAGCTCTTTCAAGAATAGAGTAAGCCACTTCATCACCGTTTTCTGCTGACTCCATTGCCATTTTTGTGAAATCATGATACTCGAATTTTTTTTCATTGAGTGCCGCCACCAAAGTTCGTGGATTATTTTTATTGAATGTGGAATAACGTTCTGCGACTTTATCAGTCATTTCAGTTGTTTTATCCCTTCCGTCTAAAGCCCTTACTATTGCAGTCAAGCATTCACGACCAATCCAAGCACCACTTCCTTCATCGTCAATCTCTATACCCCAACCACTGCATCTGAACATCTCACCGGCACTGTTTTTTGCCAATGTTATTGTTCCTGTTCCAGCAATTTGAATAATACCGGGTTTTCCGCCTAAAGCTCCTACGAGTGCAATTTCAGCATCACTTGTAAGTAGTACTTCGTTTATGGGCGTTTTTTCGTTTCTTGCCAAAGTTCTCAATAAGTTTGCATATCTTTTTCTCTCTTCTTCTAACCAAATTCCTGCTAAACCTACAACGATTCCTTCTACCTCATTCAATTCCATGTTAGCTGTTTTGCATAGATCTTTGATAAGGTTCAATACTCTTTCGCAAGATTCGCCCGTACCAATTGAACCTACGCGAGTAGTACCCATTTGGGCTTGAGCTATAATAGTGTTGCCTGATTTTAAGACTCCCCGAGTCTTCGAACCACCGCCATCAATTCCAATTAAATTTATATGTTCCATAAAAACGTTTCACGTGAAACAATTATCGAAGATAGACAGCCAGAATAGAAATATCAGAAGCAGAAACTCCGGGTATTCTGGATGCTTGCCCTAATGTAATTGGTCGAATTTTTGTTAATTTCTCTCTACCTTCTTTTGACAAAGAATTGATACGTAGAAAATCAAAATCAGGAGAAATTGTGATTTTTTCATTGTGTTTGAATCTTTCTACTTCTCTGTGTTGTGCTGATATATAGCCTTCGTACTTGATTTCTATCTCACCGAGTTGAGCTGCATCCATTTTATACTGCTGAACTAAACTGAGGGAAGAATCTTGAAACAATATAGACTGAAGCACATCTAATGAAAGTGTTGGACGCTTCAAAAGAGCTTTAACAGAAATACTTTCATTAACCATTGATTCACTCCATCTGCTTAAATATGGGTTAATCATATCAGGTTTCAGTTTTGTGTTTTCTGCATACTTCAAAAACTCTTTTTTGTCGGATAGCCAAGAATCAAGCAGTGCAAACTCTTCCGACGAAAACAAATTCATTGAATATGCTTTATCAGATAGTCGTTCGTACACATTGTCTTGGCGAAGAAGAAGTCTGTATTCTGCTAAAGATGTAAATATCCTGTAAGGTTCTTCGGTGTTTTTATTCACCAAATCATCAATCATAACGCCGATATAAGCTTCTGAACGATTGAGAATAAATTCGTTCATGTTTTTTGCTTTCCGTGCAGCGTTTATTCCGGCTATCAATCCTTGTGCAGCAGCCTCTTCATATCCTGATGTACCGTTAATTTGCCCGGCTAAAAACAGACCGTCTATACTTTTTGTTTCTAAAGTATATTTCAACTGATACGGATAAAAGAAATCATATTCGACCGCATAACCGTACCGCAAAATCCTTGCCTGTTCTAATCCGGGTATGGTAAAAAGTGCGTTTTGTTGAACTTCTGCCGGTAAACTCGTTGAAAAACCGTTTACATAGACCGAATTTGTGAACAAACTTTCTCTTTCAAGTACAATAAGATGAGAGTCTCTATCCGAAAAACGAGAGATTTTATCTTCTACAGATGGGCAATAACGAGGTCCCGAGCCATGTATCAAGCCTGTGAACATGGGGGATTGTTCAAAACCTGTACGTAAAATGTCATGAGTTTTTGAGTTCGTAGATGTTTCATGACAAACAAGTTTGTTTTTGACTTTTTTTGTTCTAAAAGAGAATGGAGTTGGTGTGATGTCACCAGTGGAAATCTTTGTTTTTTTGAAGTTTATAGAGTTAATATCAATTCGAGGTGGTGTGCCTGTCTTCAAGCGACCGCGTTCGAGTCCAAGTTCGGATAATTTGTCGGAAATGGAGTATGCTTGCTTTTCTCCGACTCTGCCACCGGGTGTAGCGTGCATCCCTGTGAACATTTGACCTTTGAGAAATGTGCCTGAGCATAGTATTACTATAGGTGCTGTAATTGTAGTTCCTTCGTCGGTACGAACGCCTTTAACATGTTGTCGTTCTATAATTATCTCGGTAATGTTTGCAGGAATAATGGTAATATTCTGATTGGAAAGAAGTTGTTTTTGAGCAGAAACAGGGTAGAGCACATTGTCGTTTTGCGCTCGTGGTGACCAAACGGCAGGACCTTTGCTTTTATTGAGCATTTTGAATTGTAAACCGGTGTGGTCGGCTATAGTGGGCATAATTCCCCCTAATGCGTCTATTTCTTTAACTAAATGACCTTTTGCTGTCCCGCCAACAGAGGGATTACATGATAGTCTTCCGATGGTTCGTGAATCCATGGATATCAGCGCAACTTTGCAATCTAGTTTTGCTGCTATTCTGCTTGCTTCTATGCCGGCATGTCCGCCGCCTATGACAATAATGTTAAAATTCATAAACAAAGTGTTTCACGTGAAACGTTTTTAAGAGAAAGAAAATAAAAAACCCCAAATTCTATTGAAAATGGGGCACAAATGATAGTGAGTTTTGTGTTAATAATAATCGTCGTTTTCCTCGTCTTCGTTGAAATAGAGGTCATCAACAGCACTTTCGTATTCGGGCCAAAGGTCTTCCATGCCCTCATAGAGTTCGTCATTGTCCTCAAGTTCGAGTAAGTTGTCAATGACCTGTTGTGCTGCACAAGTGCGGCTACAATAATCAATCAGTTCTTCTTTGGTTGCGGGCCATGGTGCGTCTTCAAGATATGAAGCTAATTCCGGTGTCCAAAACATAGTGTCCTCAATTATATAATGATATAAATTCTGAGTATAAATCAGTCTAAATTGTCTAAAAAAAACCGCTTGACGGCTAATGGCAAATATTGTTTTTTGCAAAAATACTAATGGTTGTAGTATTATACATAAATTTGAAAAATGAAACAACAAAATTGAAAGAAATGTGATGAGAATTGGGCAAAGAGGCATCTATAAGTTAGTGCAAAGTGTCATTCAGAATGAGTCAGAAAATGATTTGTCTTTACTAAAAGCCGTTGTAAGAACTGTTGTTGATTATGATACATTGCATATAAAAGGCGGGAGAATCTGGAAACTGAATGAAAATGATGATGCGTATAAATTGGTGTTCCAAACCGAATCAGATGTGGAAATGTTGCCCGAAGAATATGAAGTGACGGTAGAGCATCAGCCGGTTTTTCTGATGGTGGCAGAAAAAAAATCACTTGTAAAGAAAGAGATGGATAAAGAGTTTGTGTCGCGCGGTATATTAATGTATTCCGCAACTGGTGTAGGAGAAACAATGCACAGACATTCAGGGAAGTTGTGTGAGTATGTGCTCGCGTTTCACGCAGATGTTCTTGATGATGATTTTAGAAGTTTACTTGCTGTTCTTGGTTCTGCAACAACAAATAAACTAAGAAACAACCGCAGTTTTCATGAACGTTGGAAGCTCAAACAGGACTTAGATAAAGCATCGGAATTGCAGAAAAGTTTGTTACCTGACCATACGTTAGAATTTCATCATTATTCTATTTTCGGTATATCTGTACCGGATTTAGAAGTTGGAGGCGACTATTTCGACTATATAAAATCGGAATCTGATCCTGACAGAGTTGGAATTGTAATCAGCGATGCCGCAAGTAAAGGTATGTCGGCAGCAATACAAGCGCTTTTTGTATCTGGTGCTCTCAGAATGGGGGCAAAATATCATTCAAAGCTCTCAAATTTAATATCTAATCTCAATGAGTTATTATGTGCAACATTTCCTTATGAGCGCTTTGTATCTTTATTCTATTGTGAGTTAACGGCTATGGAAAACGGTGTTGTACTCTATGTAAACGCAGGACATTGTGCTCCAATACTGTACAATTCTCAAACAAAAACATTAGCGACGGTGGAGCCAACCGGCGGAATTTTAGGTGTTTTGCCGGTACAACATTTTCGAGTTGAAAGCTATATTATGAATAATAATGACATTTGTATATTGTTCACAGATGGGATTATTGAGGCACAAAATAAAAAAGGTGAGCAATATGGATATGAAAGATTAGGGAGAGATCTATTGCGTTTGCGTCACAAAACAACGAAGGAAATAGCCGGATCAATATTGGAGTCTGTTGTAAAATTTTCAACTGGAGGATCGTATAAAGACGATTCTACAATAGTTGTCATAAAAAGACAAGATCGTGAAGATAATAAGAAAACATATCCGGTTGTACCGTTAAGGAAAAAAAAGCAATAACATTTAAGTTGTTGTTAAAAAATGATTTATGTTGATTTTGACAATCAAATATATAGAAAACAAGCACAATAGTAAAAAATAAAACTAAAGTATCGGCGGCAAAAAACCGATAACTGTCTGCGGAACAACATTTTCGGCAGGAAGCCGCTTACTATGTCAATCTACATGGAGGTTTGATTATGCCATCGGCAATAAGCGGCGGAACAAGGATCCGCACCAATACGCCATCTGAATCAGCATTTAATGCGCTTCAAGCGGCAAATTCTAATATCGCACTACGACAATTGCGATTATCAACAGGGAAAAGAATTAACTCAGCACAAGACGATGTTGCTGGCTATATCACATCAAGAGGATTGGCAGCAAGAAATGGTGCTTTGAGATCTGCATTAAATGCAGTGGGCGATGCTTCAAATGTAACGAGCATAGCTCAAGATGGTTTGGATAACATTAATGCACTGTTAACACAAATAAAAGATGCAGCAGCAACTGCGGCATCAGGTGCTTTAGGTACTGATGAGAAAATAGCTTTAGCAAAAGCAGCATTTCGATTGACAAACCAAATCCAAACTATTGTTGACTCGACAGTGTTTGGAGGTCGTCAATTGCTTGATGGTGGTTTCTCAGGTGATTTCGTCATTGGTTTTAATGCTACAAACTCGCTATTGACAATTAGTGTTGATTTAACAACCGCTGTCAGCTCTTCAAATTTCAATATTGGCGGTAATTTCTTGCTTTCAACAACGGGACAAAATTTTGCCGGCGTTACCGGACTGAGTTTAGCTTCTCTCGACTCGATAAGTTCTAGTAGCTTGGGTATTTTCAGTAATTCAAGTATCTCGTCAACATTGACGAGTTTATCAGAAGCATTGAACAATGTAAACAAAGTCGCGTCTTACTTAGGCGGTGTTTCGGTTCGATTAACTTCGCAATCCGATGCATTGAAATCGCAGATAACAAATTATAATGCTGCAATTTCTCGTATTGAAGATGCTGATGTAGCATTGGAGCAACTTGAGTTAATTAAGTCACAGTTCTTACAGCAAACTTCTTTGACCTCTTTGGCTCAATCGAATCAGAATCCGCAGAACTTCTTGCAGTTGTTACGGTAATAGTTAAAAAAAGAGATAAAAGAAAAGGGAAGTGGGTAATTAAAACTCACTTCCCTTTTTGAGCAGAGAAGACACGAAAGACCACTTTTGGTGTAAATTTTGATAATGGAATATGTATAAATCAAAGGATTGATCATGACAACAGAAGCGACACAAAGACTAGCGGCAAGAAAACTCTATGGTGGAGATGGGAACGCTCCCTCATATATGGATCAAGAGGTTTTGTCGTGGTCACCTGAAAAAATAACGCTGAAAACGTATGATTTGTTCTTGATGAGCGGTAAGAAAAACGATGTGAATAAGATGAATCGGGTACTTATAGAGTTGATGGGGTCATTAAATTTTGACTATGAAGAACCTGCTACGCGTCTGTATAGACTTTATGAGTTCTGTCAGCGTTGTATAGTGCAAAGGAACTACGATGTTCCGATAAAAATAATTCAAGAATTAAGAGATACGTGGGCAAAAGCACATTCTCTTGAATAAAAACAAAATTGAGTAACTATGTCTGATATTTTAGGAACAGCGTTTAGTGTAGGCAATGGCTTGTCAAGCGGCAGCGAATCAAATACTGATTTGCTTATATCTGCTTTTAGAAGAACAAAGCAGCCACAAATTGATGCTCTCAATAAAAGAAAAACTGATTTAGAAAATCGTCAGACATTTTTGAATGGATTTAGAACAAGGTTAGAAGACTTACAATCGAAGTTTACATCTTTCAACGATGTCAGTGCGAACACGAAATTCTTCGCAAGTAAAACAACAAGTTCAGATAATTCAGTACTTAGCACATCAACAGATACGACAGCAGTTGCAGGCACATATTCACTAAAAGTCAATCGGTTAGCCACAAATGATGTTCTTGTAAGTAGCCGAAAAAACAAAAATGCGGCATCCACTTTGGCAGGTACTACTCAGAATTTTGAAATATTAGGAATAACATACTCCGCAGAATTTGGCGTTGATGATACAAATGAAACTGCATTTACAAAAATTGCAGCAGCCATCAATGGAGACGCGACTTCCAAAATCAGAGCCTCCGTAGTCAAAGATACAAGTTCAACCGTGAGATTGTCTTTTACTTCAAAAACAACAGGTACAGAAGAAAACATTACGTTTACAGATTCCGAAGTGCTCAATGATTTAGGAATCACGGTGGCTGGGCTTAATCCCAATACAGATGCAAGGCAGGTTTTATCTGCAACAAATGCTGGATATCAAAAGGCAAATAAAAGTGATTTAGATGCATCTCTTACCTTGGACGGAATTGAAGTTACACGATCGACAAACACTATTGCGGATTTGATTACAGGTGTCACACTGACTCTCCAAAAAGGTCAAAGTTTAACAGATAATCCAATTACGCTGACAACAAATAAAGATGCAGAAGGTGTCGCAAAGAATGTTATACAACCACTTTTAGACAGTTTTAATGATACATTGCGATATTTAAATAACAACACATCACAATTAAGAGCAGATCCGGCATTACAAGGATTCCGTTCAAGATTGAGAGGCGTAATATCTGAATCAGTAAGTTCGGCTGGTAATAACAATCCCAAATATCTTACAGAGTTGGGGATTACAATTGCAGCGGATGGCACTCTGTCAATTAGCGATAGAAAAAAATTAGATGATTTACTTGCCGATAATCCACAAAAAGTTGCGGATTTGTTTACAGGAAACGATGGTGTGGCCTCTAAGTTAGAAAGAGTACTCAATGGATTTCTGGGTGATACAGGTTTGATAAATTCAAGGACAACGGATTTACGATCGCAAATAGTATCGGTAGGAACAAGAACAAAAGATGTGCAACAAAGGATAGATGCTCAAGCCGAGAGTCTGCGCAAAGAATACGAAAATTTACAAAGAAATTTTTTAAAAGCTCAATCGCAATTTTCTGCGCTAAGTGCTTTTACAACAAGCAATACTCTATAAAGTAATAAGTATGAACAGTATTCACATTATATCAGAGAAAGTCTGAGAGTAGGAGGAATAAAGTTATGGAACTACGTTCAGTGCAAAGTGCGAGTCAAATATCAATACTTCAGACAGCGGATATACGTTTGGATTTAGATGAACAAAGAGCACAAAAAAGTGCTTTGTTTGCCGATATTGATGGCAATTTAGTCCAAAATGAAAGAGCACAGCAACAAACGGAAGAATCGCGTGAACGCAATGATAAGCGAGAAAATAAAGTAAATGACTTTAGTTCTTTGGAAGAAACATTGCGAGACGATATTCGAGACTTATTCAATGAAAAAAATGTTGCGCTAAAATTTAGCTTAGATAATGAGACCAAACAACTTATATTGTCATTGATTGACTCAAATTCCAATGAAATAATCCGACAAATACCATCCGAACTAGCTTTGAAGATCTTGAAATTTTTCAATGCAAAATTAGATTCGGGACAGGTCACAGATGCAAAGGTCTGAGAGAGAAATAGAATCAATTCTTCTACGATTGGAAGAAATTGTGGAGCAAATATATGTGACACTTGCGAGTGTTAAAGAATCCGAAGGAATCACCATAGGAGAACAAATAGATGTACTATATGATGAGAAACAAAGGATTATAGATGCACTGATTCATAAAGTGCAGAACGAGAGTTCGACATTAGCAGTGGAAGAAAAACAAATGATGGAGACAAAACTTGTTTCCATATTGCAAAAAGAATCTGTAAATTTGCAGTCAATGGAGATGTACACTAATCTATTGGCTCACAAATTACGACAACTGCAAAGACAAAAATCACTTAGAGTTTACCGAGGAGAAAGATAATTATGCCAATCAATGGAGTCAACAATCAGTCATCCCCCCAAGTTACGGGTACGACCCGCAACTTAGCTTCGGCGTATTCACAATCGGAAACGGTAAATCCGGAGTTGCCGCCACAAATAAAACAAAGAGAAGATACCGTCGAAATATCAGAGCAAGCACGTGAATTGATAGAAAATAAATCTTCCGAAAGTTTTGGAAGAGTGCAATCTCAGATAAATGCGGGTTTTTATAATAGGCAAGATGTCTTGAGGCAGACAGCTTCCAAGTTGGCTCAATCAATCCGTGATACTAAGCCGATTTAACAAAAAGAGAAAAAAACATACAAATGTATGTTTAGAAGATAAATTGTGTTATTTTGGCAGATAGCCATGAAGATAAAAGTCCTCACCAACTATGGCGTAGGGCTTTTTTTTGTTTCTTTTTGAATTGTTAACATTAGCTGAAAGGTTTTGTATGTCACGTTCGCTTAACAAAGTAATGATTATCGGGAATGTCGGTAAAGATCCTGAAATAAATTATACCGGCTCAGGTATTCCCATCGCAAAAATGAGTGTTGCCACAACAGAAACATGGAAAGATAAAGACGGCTTATGGCAAGAACACACAGATTGGCATAATATTGTCGCATGGCGTGGACTTGCTGAAACTATACATAAAATCGTGCATAAAGGGACACGTATTTATGTTGAAGGAAAGTTACAGAATAGGATGTATGAAGACAGAGACGGTAACAAACGATACCAGATAGAAGTAATTGCTGACAGTATAATATTGCTTGATAATAAAGACAATAAGCAAGACAATCGCGCTATTGAGTCAAAAACTGGTAAAACCGGCACTGCGGAACAAGATTATACAGCTCCGCCGGTACATTCACCGGAAGACGATATACCATTTTAATAATACAATACAAAATCATGTCAGACGTAAGTATTTTGCAAGCCCTTCAAATAAGAAGGGCTTCTTTATTTCACAAGAACGTAAAAATGAAATACAATGGATAAACAAAGATCGGCGGAAATTAAAGTTGGGATTGTTACAATAGTAGGTGTTGTATTGCTCATACTCGGGATACTTTTAGGAAAAGGTATAACGCTGGGAGTCTCATCCAATACAATAATAATGGCATTTCCTAATTCAGGCGGGATTGAGATAGGTTCACCTGTGTTTGTAAACGGCATGAAAAGAGGAGTTGTTACTTTGGTTGAAAATGCAGAAAACAAAGTATTGGTTACGGCGCAACTCGATAATATTGCTGATGTAAAAAAAGATGCAACGGCGCGAATTTTAATGCTAGAATTGACAGGCGGAAAAAAGATAGAAGTCAACCCCGGTACTGTAAAGCAACCCATTACAAACAAAGATATCATAGCCGGTATTGCATCTGCTGATGCAACGCAACTGATTGCTGATGTTGGAGATGTTGCTAATGATGCAAAAAGATTGGTTAGGAGATTAGATACAATCAGCGGTCAATTAACAGCTATACTTGGCGATACTGTGTTTATAAACAACATTAAGGGAACGGCTACTAAAGCCAATACATTACTCACATCATTGAATGAATTTTATGATGCAAACAAAGGTACTCTTCAATCAACCATTCAGCAGTTAAAAGGGCTGACGGATGATGTGAGAAAAGCAGTAAACACCAATGAACCGGCTGTACGCTCATTATTGGCAAAATTAGAAACCACGACAAATGATGCTCAAACACTGTTGAATAATGCCAATGCTTCTGTCGGTAAACTTGATGCATTGCTTGTGGATGTCAGATCTGTTGTACAAGACATTAAACAAGGTGAAGGCGTGGTGTCAAAAATTCTTTATGATAAAAAAACTGCCCAAAGACTTGATTCGGTTCTTAATTCTCTCGGTACATTTGTTGACAAAGTAAAAGAACATGGATTAAATACGAATGTGCGATTAGGTACACGTCCTTAATGTGGGCTCTTTCGTGAAAAGAGAAAACCATGAAAACGAGAGAATTTCGCCGATATGACATGGGGTGCAGATGGTAGAAAAAACGAAATACACAGAAAAACAATACTGACAGGGAACATGATTTTAGCATACAGTTCAAGATTGTTGTAACGGTAGATGTCGGACAGCATCCACAAAGAGTTCATCCACATCCAAAAGTAAAGAGCTAAACAAGAGTAGGTGGCTGTGGCAGATTTGCTCTTTATGCACATTAAAGAACCGGATGATAACAATACAACCATACATATTCCACTGATAATGGGATATCTATATAACCAAGAGGCATCCATAAGAAGCCACGCAAATGAATTGATAATATCAATAGTTTCGTATTCTGATTTTGAAATTGGTGCTTTTTCCATAGTAAGTATAACCTAATCTGAAAATTGTTGCCATCGAGGCAATAAAGAACGACAAATCTGTAACTAGAGCGAAACTTAACGATTATTGCCAACACATCAAAAGTATCTTAACAATTTTTATTCATTATACAGAGAGGTTAGCGAAATGAAACGATTTACGAGTTATGGTCTTTCATTGGCTGCTATGATGATGTCTTTCTTCATAGTTTGCAGCGCAGCATTTGCACAGGATGTTCCATTAGTTCCTAAAAACTACTCAGCAAGTGTAAGTGGAACAACAATTTATGCCATGTGGCAAAAAAATCCCGAAGGTCCGGAGGCAACCGGATACAAAGTATATATTGCAAAAGGACAAACTGAAGATTTATCGAAGTTTGATCTTGTGGCGACCGTAACGAAGCCCATAGACGGAGATAAATACAAATATGCAATTGAAAAATTATCGCCCGGAACATACACTGTCATTGTGCGAGCGTTTAACGGCAATGGCGAAGGAAACAGAACATCCATAAAAGTACTCACTATTAAAGAAAGCAGCGAAGGCAATGGCCTTGTGTTTAAAAGCACACCGAAAAAAGAAGCCGGTGTTAATAGCGAATATGTGTATGAAGCTGTTGTGAAGTATGAAAAAGACCCCAATGCAAAAATATTATTCCGTTTAGGATGTGATGCTCCCGAAGGTTTGGAGTTAAACCCTGAAACGGGACGAATTTTCTGGCGCACAGGCGCAGCAGGTGTCTATAAAATCTGTCTGGAAGCATACCTTGAGTCAAATAATGAAGTTGTAGCAAAACAGTATTTCGAAGTTAAAGTCGGTTCTTCAAGTGAAGGTAATGGGCTTGTGTTTAAAAGCACACCGAAAAAAGAAGCCGGTGTTAATAGCGAATATGTATATGAGCCGGAAGTGAAATATGAGAAAGATCCTAATGCAAAAATATTATTCCGTTTAGCATGTGATGCTCCCGAAAGTTTGGAGTTAAACCCTGAGACGGGACGAATTTTCTGGCGCACAGGCGCAGCAGGTGTCTATAAAATCTGTCTGGAAGCATACCTTGAGTCAAATAATGAAGTTGTAGCAAAACAGTATTTCGAAGTTAAAGTTGGCGGCTCTACAGAAGAAGATGGTTTGGTATTTACGACTGAGCCGAAGACAAAACCTACACTTGGCAAAGAATGGGTATATGAAGCATTGGCAAAGTATAAAAAAGATCCTTCGGTAAAAGTAATCTATTCATTGCGTAATGCACCCGATGGAATGGTGATTGACGAAAATACCGGACGTGTCACTTGGACGCCTTCGAAATCTGGCGTGTACGAGTTTTCCATCGTTGCGATTATAGTGGTTGATGGTAAAGAAATTGTTAAAAAACAAGAGTTTCGTTATGTGATTGGTGACGATGATGGCAAAGAAGAAGATGTACCGGTATGCTCTATACTGTTTGGTAAAGTAGCCTTCGAAAATGGTGAAAAAGCCAAAGCGGGGATGGTGACTATCGTTCGTTTGGAAGGAAGTGGCAAAGGTAAATACATAGCGAAAGTAACAAACGGTGCATTTGAGATCAAGGTACCGGAAGGTGTATATGCACTGATGGTAAGTGGAGAATCAATTGTTACGGAATACTATAATAATGCAGAATCAATTGAGAAAGCAGAACGCTTAACAATCGGTTGTGATGAGGAAAAAGAAGTTACTTTTACTGTATCTGCTAAAGCTGTTGCTAAGAAAAAAATAATTTCAGGCACCGTGACAAACTCCGAAGGCAAAGGCGTATGGTGTTATATTGATGTGATTGACCGTAAAGTTGTCGGCGAAAACGGTAAAGAAATACGTTATTCCGGAAAATCAGGTGAAAAAGGTGTGTTTGAGATATCTGTACCGGAAGGTGCTGAGGTTATTGTGCAAGCTCGCGCTGTGCAAAGTGATGACTATCTTCCAACATTCGGAGAATCAACGCTTTCCGCTGCTGATGCTGCCGTGTATACAATGAATGACAATGTAAAAGCAAATATCGTATTAATCAATCGCCCTGCCTATAAGAACTCAGTCAGCGGTGTGGTAAGAGAATTTAATGCTACAACAACTCGGATTGCGTCAAAAGTTACTTTGATGAATGTCAAAGAAAATGGTGATAAAGGTCGTTTCCGTACAATCGAAAGCGATGATCAGGGAACATTCTCATTCTCCAATATAGAGCCCGGAACATATATCGTGCAAGCATTACCATTCGACAAAGCATATCGTCCGGGATATTATAGTGCTAATGGTGAAGCCGTGTCAGAATGGAAAGATGCTGAAAGAATTACGGTAACGGAAGAATCTACGGCAACTCTCGAAATTGACCTTGGTAAAGCTCAGGGCAAAAAAGGTATAGCTCGCCTTGGCGGTAGTGTTCGTAAAGAAAAAAGTAATACAAAAGGTGACAATGTCTTGGCTGATGAAATGCTTTCAGGTGCTTTAGTTGTTGCTACTGATGCTTTTGGAAACATTACCGACTGGACAATATCTGATGCCAATGGTTCTTATGTTCTTAATCAATTAGCTCAAGGAACTTATATAGTGAGAGTAGATAGAATTGATTTTGCGCCAACACAAGTAACAGTCCAAACTGATTATGCTACTCGTTCAAATGTACGAACTGACATTACGGTAAATTCAATTGCATCAAGTATTGATGAAGAAGCAACAAATGCTTTTGCAGCATATATTTACCCAAATCCGGTCCATAACAATGCTTCTTTGTATCTTGGTAATATGACAAATCAAGGTGATGTACAGATTAGTATCATCAATTCTTTAGGTGTTGTCGTAAACTCATTTACTTCAGTTGTTTCCGCAGCGAATACCATTCCTTTATCATTGGAATCATTGACTTCAGGTGTGTATTATGTGCGATTAGTTCATGGTAATGAAATGGTAACATTACCGTGCACAGTAACAAAGTAAAGTGTTTTTTATCAAAGAGTTACATTGTTTTTGTTTAGTAAAAGCACCCGTAGCCATGCTTCGGGTGCTTTTTATTTGTGTGCGTACCGACACAATCCGAACAATGTGGGTAGGGGCGAAAAACAATGACTACATTAAATATGAACAGTAAACGTTTACGCGAGAAATGAATAAAAAATATGGTATCACGTACTCTAAAGGCATTACTAAACAGAGGGTAAAAGTAAGGTAATTGAAATGCAAATAACAACATTATTAATGGCGTTGATAGCTCTATTGGTCATTGCGGTAAACAATGCTAATGCCCAAGAAACGCCTCAAGAACTCATTCCCAGGGCATTTAGTGAGTATTCTGCAAAAAAGTACAGAAATGCCTTGCGAATATATGACCGCATACTCAAAACGGATCCGCCTATTGAACAAAGTCTGCGAGCATTTGTTCTTTTCCATCGTGCAATCAATTACGCAATGCTTCATGAGGATGATTCTGCAATGCTCTCACTGCGTACAGCTGTGGATAATGGTTTTGCAGAAGTAGAGGATTTGCAGATATACAATGATTTACAAAATCTCCGAAAACTACCGCAATATGAAGAAATTCTTGAGAAAGCAAAAGAAAATATTGCAAAAAAGAAGGTATTCAATGTCGAAGAATGGGAAAACCCGGGGCTTGGTTTTTCTTATCTTCATCAATTTGACAGTGTTGGTTTGGCGGACTTGGTACAGTTACGATTGATGTATAGTCTTGATACTCTCAAAAAAACCTCAATGAACCAAATAACCCACCAGGTAACAGTGATGAATTGGGTGCATGGACTGTGGAGACATAACCCGATTCAATCGGCTCCATCACAAAAATGCTTGGATATTCTGCAAGAAGTAAAAAAGGGACAAACATTTCGCTGCATGGAATATGCGTCCGTGTTAGCACAGTCATTACAGTCTTTAGGGTATTCTGCCCGTATTCTCGAACTCTGCTCCGAAGGTATGTCGTATGGTTTGGCAAAAGCACATGCAGCGGTTGAAGTATGGAACGATGATTTACAAAAATGGATATTTTTAGATCCACAAAATAATGCCTTGTGGAAGAACAAAGAAGAGTTCTGCAATGCAGACGAAGTGCGGGAAATAATAGAAACAAAAAAAGATGACTCGTTGGTAATGATAGCCTTTCCATCATCATGGTTAGCCGTTGAAAATATTACCCCTTCGGTCTGGCGAAAATATTTCCATTATATATTCTTGCATTATGATAATCGTTATACTTCCAATCCCGATATTTTACAACAATTAGCACCAATCTGTTATCTGAGAAGGGGACAGACTCCTGAATTGTTGTATCAAGGAATGCCGCGCGAAATAGATTTTTCTACGAATAGAGAAAAAATATATCCGCGATTAAATTTAACTCATGTGGCTGTCAAATCTGTTGAGCATCAGGAAACACCTACGGTAACTATGGAATTAACTCATTCCATTAACTCTTTCGACCATTTTGATGTTCAACTTGACAATGGTAAAACCAATGAAGTAAGAACTTTAGGATTATCGTGGAATTTACGGCGCGGAAAAAACACCATGACAATTAAAGGTGTTAATAAAGCAGGACTTAAAGGTAAAGAAACCAAAGTTGCCATAGAATATTCGGGCGGAGACAAGTAAAAAAGGGAAGTGGGGATTCGTAGGACGGCAAATAAATTGTATTTTTCAAACTTTAGAATTGTTCCTTCTTCCTTCATTAAAAAGCAAGAAATTGTCAATTGAGTATAACAACGACAACATTCGCAAGTAGAAAAAAAAATAGAAAAATAAACCCATAGACAGAGTGCCGTCCGCGCCTCCATCATTTGGACTATCGGCTACGATTGTTGAACTATTCTTTCTTATCAACCCATATCTGTGCATAGGATATGGGTTTTTTTATGCCCATGAGCCAATACTGAGGACAAGCCCATACTTTGTTCAAGAGAATACGGTGATAACGAGGGGTCATAAAGCGATGACGCACCCGATTGAAGCGACGACGCACCCAACTGAGCCGACCACGCACCCGACCGAGCCGACTACAAACCCAATCGAGCTGACCCCGAAGCCAATTGAGGCGACCACGGAGCCAATCGAGCCGATGCCGAAGCCAATTGAGGCGACCACGGAGCCAATCGAGCCGACGACGAGGGGTCTTGCATCGCTGCAAGAGGTCATTGCATTGAATCAAGAGGTCATTGCATCGAATCAAGAGGTCATTACATCGAATCAAGAGGTCATTGCATCGCCACAAGATGGCACTGCATCAAATCAAGAGGGCGTTGCATCGAATCAAGATGGCATTGCATCATCTCACTTAGGGTATGTATCATAGCAAACAGGTAGCGTATATGCTCTTACGATGAGAGTAATGGCTCGTGAAGACAATACTTCCACTCAAA